>DAHXOV010000366.1 GCA_027364695.1 bacterium | reverse complement strand
GGGCATAGAACGGGCTATGAATTCGCTGGTCCTGTGTGAACCATGGACGGCTCATCAAGCCCTTCTTTATGGACTTATCACAGACATTGCGCCTTGTTTGAAACTGAATGGTAAATTTATTCCTAACCCATTAGTAATTACAGATAGAATAACAGATGAATATGGAAGAATAATTTTTGGTACATACAAAACAGGAGAAGAACTCTTAAAAGCAAAAGAAATTTACAATCAATGTGAAATCAATTTATCACTCTTAGATGAAAAAACAAACCAGTTAATTACAAAAGTCATATACACTTTCCCAAATTGCACAAACAAAACTATTTCTGAAGTGAGAAAGTTTAAACTTGAACATTGGGATAAAAATAAAGAAAACAGTAGAGAATGGTTAGCATTGAATATGATGACAGAAGCCAAAGCAGGATTCAGAGCATTTAATGAAGGACCGAAAGATAACAGAGAGGTAGATTTTATTAAACTTCGTCAACTACTTGCTCAAGGTAAAGAATGGAACGATGAATTAATTCAAAAAATTTCTCCTCAATATAACAATGTTCAACCATAAAAAAATTAAATTTTCAATATTATGGAAACAATAATTATACAAGAACACTTTGACAACCAATGGCAACAGATTATTTTAAAGGACAATAAAGGAAACATTATAGATTTGAAAATGATGGCAGAACTTTCGCATACGCTTGAAGAATTTAAGTATAGCCCAAAAATTAAAGTTATTACAATAGAAGGAGATGGGAAACATTTTTCATTTGGAGCAAGCGTTGAAGAACATCAAAAAAAATATGCCGCCGATATGCTAAAGAATTTTCACAAGTTATTTTATAAATTTTTAGACACAGCCATTCCTACAATTGCAAAAGTATCAGGTTATTGCTTAGGGGGCGGTATGGAATTGGCATTGATATGTAATTACATTTTTGCAGATAAAACAGCTCAATTTGGTCAACCTGAAATCAACTTAGGTGTCTTTGCCCCACCCGCTTCTATCATACTCCCTGAAAAAATAGGGCTTTCCAGAGCAGAAGAGTTGCTTTTGACAGGAGAAAGTATTGATGCAGAACAAGCTTATAAAATTGGATTAGTAAATAGACTATTTGAAAATAAAGAACAACTCAATGAAGCAAGCTCACAATTTATTCAAAAACATCTTCTTAGTAAAAGTGCTTCATCTTTAAGGTATGCAGTTAAAGCGAGCAGGGTAAAATTTAGCCATGTGTTGAGGAACTTCTTGCCATCATTAGAAAATTTATACCTTATTGATTTAATGGAAGGGCACGATGCCAATGAAGGCATACATTCTTTTCTTGAAAAAAGAAAACCAATTTGGAAAAATCAATAAAAAAATTAAAGAAATATGAAAAATATCAAAAGTGTTGGAATAATTGGTGCAGGTACAATGGGATCTGCGCTTGCTCAAAAATTGGCTCAAGAAAATTTTCAAATTATATTGTGTGACAAAGCAATAGACGCATTAGAAAGAGGAGTAAACAAAATAGAACTATCATTGCAAGAAGCCGTAAATAAAAAAGTACTGGATCTTAATAAAAAAGAAAAAATAAAAAAGAGAATAATCCCAAGCACTCATTTTGAAGATTTAAAAAACGTAGATCTGATTATTGAAGCAGTTTTTGAAAATTTTGAAGTAAAAACCAAACTATTTAAAGAAATATCAAGTGTTGTAAATCCGGACACCATCATTGCCACCAATACTTCTTCTTTCTCAGTAACAGAGTTGTCTCAATATGTTTCAAATCCTGAAAGGTTTATTGGATTACACTATTTTTATCATGCAGCAAAAAACCGACTTGTAGAAATCATTCCAGGAAACTGGACCAGTCAAGAAGTATTTAAATCAGTTTATTATTTTTCTTTGAAATCAGGAAAAGATCCCATCGTTACTCAAGATACTTATGGGTTTGTTGTAAATCGTTTTTTTGTTCCTTGGTTGAACGAGTCGGTCAGAATATACGAAGAAGGCATTGCTACTCCAGAACAAATAGATGCAGTAGCTATGAAGTGCTTTGGAATTAGTATGGGTCCTTTTGCCTTAATGAATGCAACAGGTGTGTCTGTTGCGTATCATGCCGAAAAGACATTAGAGGCTTTTGGAGTTATATATCGTGTGGCTAACCTGTTGAAAAAACAAGCAGAAAGCAAACAAGACTGGGAAATAGAGATTTTTGAAGATGTAGATAAAAGAACAGAAGAAATAATATCAAAACGATTATTGGGAGTGGTCTTTTTTGTAGTCACCCAAATACTTCATGAGAAAGTATGTTCACCAACCGATTTGAATAAAGGAGCAAAAATTGGTTTGAAGTGGAAAAAAGGACCTGTGGAAATGATGAAGCGGATGTCTTTAGATAAAGTCAATAACATGATTAAAGACTATGCTTTATTATACAAAGAACCGCCTATTACTATTGAACCATCATACTTGAAACTAGAATGGATAACAAGTAAAATTATTGGTTCTGTTGGATATATTATTTTTAATCGTCCAGAAGAATTGAATGCTTTAAATGAAGAAGTATTTAAACAATTAGAAAATTGTCTTATTTTTTTCAACCTTCACAAAGCCATTGATACAATTATATTAACCGCCACAGGTAAAGCTTTTATAGCTGGAGCAGATATTAAATTTTTTATTCAAAATATAGAAAATAATCAGATTGATAAGATTGTAGAATTTACAAGATATGCTCATTCTATTTTACATCAAGTGGATAGTTCTCCGAAAAGAATAATTGCAGTATTGAATGGATTGACATTAGGAGGTGGGCTTGAATTGGCATTATGTGCAGATGAGATATATGCTTTGCCAAATGTTGTAATGGCATTTCCCGAAACTGGAATTGGGATTTATCCTGGTCTTGGTGGAACACAAAGAACTCAAAAAAGAATTGGAAAAAAACTTACTAAATATTTGATTTTTACAGGAAAACATCTGAGAACAGAAGAAGCATCTGAAATACATCTTATCGATAAAGTTATTTCATTTGATGAATACATAAGAATTTTAGAGGGAGATATTTCTAATTTATATCCACTGCCTATTGTTCCTATCCCTGAAAAATGGAAAGAAATAGAAAGAAAAATGCAAAACATTAACATAGATAATTTGAACAGCGATACGGAAATGGAAAAAATAATTCGTAAAAAAGCGCCATTGGCAGTAAAATATGCTGATCTTTTAATAAATGATGGAAAAGGTCCTGAATCTGAAATTACTTATTTAAAAAATATTTTTTCAAGTGAAGATGCTTTAAATGGATTAAAAAATATTGGAAAAAATATAGAATACAAGGGTAGATAAAATTTTAAAGATGATAAACAAAGAAAAAACTAAAATAAAAAAAGACAGTATCGTAATAAAGTTTGCAGGAGATTCGGGCGATGGTATTCAACTGATAGGATATAAATTTACTTATGGAGCTGCATTTAATAAAAATAAAGCAATAAACTTTCCTGAATTTCCATCTGAAATTCGATCCCCTCGTGGCACAGTAGCAGGTGTTTCAAGTTTTCAAATTCATTTTGGCGATGAAGATGTGCTTGCAATAGGAGATGAATATGATGTATTAGTTGTGATGAATGCTGCTGCATTCAAATCATCTATTAAAAATTTGAAAAAAAGAGGCGTCATTATTGCCAATAAAGATGGGTTTGATAGTAAAAATTTGAAATTGGCAGGTTATGAAACATCCCCATTAGAAAAGGAGAGTTTAAAAGATTATATGGTATTTGAAATACCAGTAGAAACGCTTACAGTAGAAGCTTTAAAAGAAACGCTTATTTCAAAAACAGATAAAGAGAGATGTAAGAATATGTTTGTGCTTGGTTTTGTTTCGTGGTTGTTTAATCGGCAGCCAGAGAATACAGATGAATTTATTAAATCAAGATTTTCAAAAGACCCTGAAATAAGAGATGCTAATTTAAAAGCACTTTGGGCAGGATATAATTACGGAGATACCACAGAAAGCATCGCCGTACAATACGATGTACCAAAAGCAAAGTTGAAAAAAGGCAGATATAGAGGCATTATGGGAAATCATGCTATTGCGCTGGGTTTAGTAGCAGCATCCCAAAAGTCAGGACTACCTTTGTTGTATTGTTCCTATCCCATCACGCCTGCCAGTGATATACTAAAATTTTTATCAGGATACTTGAATTTTGGGGTAAAGACATTTCAAGCAGAAGATGAAATTGCAGCAATGTGTGCAGCCATAGGAGGAGCGTATGGCGGTGCATTGGCGGTAACAGGGACGTCTGGTCCAGGATTGGCATTAAAAGTAGAATCCATCAATTTGGCGGTGATGTTAGAATTGCCGACTGTCATTATTAATGTTCAAAGAGGCGGTCCATCCACAGGTTTACCAACAAAAACAGAACAGAGCGATTTACTTTTTGCACTTTATGGAAGACCAGGAGATTCTCCTTTACCAATACTTGCAGCGGCTTCTCCATCAGATTGTTTTTATATGGCTTATGAAGCATGTAAAATAGCCTTGTCTTTTATGACCCCTGTGATTTTACTATCAGATTCATACATTGCCAATGGAGCAGAAGCATGGAAGTTTTTATCTATTGAAGAATTGCCCGAATTACCTACTACAATGATAAAAAAGGTAGAAAATTATCAACCCTACGCAAGAAATGAATATATGTCAAGGTATTGGGCTGTACCTGGGAACCCTTATACCATTCATAGAATAGGAGGATTGGAAAAATCGCCTGTATCAGGAAATGTATCTTATTTTTCTGAAGATCATCAAAAGATGACAGAGATTAGAAAACAAAAAATTGAAAATATAGCTCGAAACATTCCATCACAAAAAATAGAACTGGGAGAAGAAGATGGAGATATATTATTGATTGGATGGGGCTCCACCCACAATGTAATAAAATCAGTTACAAAAGAACTCATAGAAGAAAATAAAAAAGTTTCTCATTTACATTTATCATATATTCATCCTTTACCTGAAAACCTTGGTAATCTTATTAAGAGATTTAAAAAAGTGATTATTCCCGAAATGAATACAGGACAACTGCTTAAAATCATCAGGGAAAAATACCTGGTAGATGCCATAGGATTTAATAGAGTGTATGGAGTTCCTATCAAACAAGGAGAATTAAAACAATTTATTTTAGAACAACTAAATTCATAACTATGGGAACTACCAATAACACTCTTGAAAAAAATCATAAGACCGCAAAAGATTTTGCAAGCGATCAGGAAATCAAATGGTGTCCCGGATGTGGTGATTATGCGATACTTGCACAGTTACAGAAAGTGTTGGCAGAATTAAACAGAAAGAACGAAGAGGTTGTTTTTGTTTCTGGCATCGGTTGCTCTTCCAGATTTACTTATTATATGAACACTTATGGAA
>DAHXOV010000340.1 GCA_027364695.1 bacterium | reverse complement strand
GGATTAAACAGTGCTGTATGCCGCCATAACCGCTGAGTTCTTCCTGATAGGCGCCTGTGTGAAAAAAACCGATGAGCAATGGCTCTTTATCTTCTTTTGTAACCAGTGGTAAAAATACTTGATTAATATGTGCCTCGCTGTTGTAGAAATCCATACTATCGCAGGTTAATCCTCCAATATTGACGGGCACATAAGGTCTGTCCCAATAGTTGGTGGCTAACAAGATGAATTTTTGACTAATACCCCATGTGTCGGGCAATGAAGTAATAAAAGAGCTGTCTATCATATACCATCTTTCTCTGTCGTTTTGCATTTTTTGATCTATAATAGAGTACAAAGTGGCGCCACTTTCTCCTACTGTAAATGATCCAAATTCTGTGAATATATCAGGTTCGGGTATTTCATTTTGTTCGCAAAATAGTTTTATCTGAGAGATGATTTCTTCTACTATATAATCGTAATCATATTCAAAAGAGAGAGAGGTACGAATGGGCATACCACCACCTATATTTAAGGCATTGAGAGAAGAGCAGGTTTTTTTGAGTTCCAGATATACATTGAGGCATTTATTGAGTTCTGTCCAATAGTAAATAGTGTCTTTGACGCCAGTGTTGATAAAGAAGTGCAACATTTTTAATTCAAAGCGGGGATCGTTTTGTATTTTATTTTTGTAGAGTTGTACAATATCGCTGTATCTTATTCCTAAGCGAGAGGTATAGAATGGGAATGATGGTTCTTCTTCGGTAGCGATGCGGATACCGAGTTTGCATTTATCTGTTTTCAAATGTTTTTTATAGTAATCCATTTCATCCAGATGGTCTAGGACGGGTATTACATTAAATCCATCATTGACCAGTTCTATGATGAGTTGTTTGTATTTATCAGGTTTATAGCCGTTACAAACGATGTATGTGTTTTTATTTAATTTATTTTGTTTGTATAGTTCCTTTGCAATGTGAATGTCGTAAGCAGAAGAGGTTTCTATGTGTGCATTGTTCTTTAACACTTCGTTTAATACAAAAGAAAAATGAGAACTTTTAGTGCAATAGCAATAATAATACTCACCCTTGTAGTCGGTTTTTGCCATTGCTACATTAAACATTCTGCGGGCTTTCTGAATTTGGTGTCCAATTTTAGGTAAATAAGAAATTTTACAAGGAGTGCCATATTGTTTAATAATATCCAACATTCTAATATCATTGAAATATAGATCATTGTCTCTTACATCAAAGCCTTCTTGTGGGAAATGATGAGTTTGAGTAATTAGATCGTAATAAGTTAAAGACATTTGATTAGTTTTTTGTATATTTACGCTGCGAAAGTAATAAAAGATAAATTGAAAAAATTCATTCACGGTTAAAAATATTTTATGGGCAAAGTTCAGATTAAGCCGATAAAGATCATAGAAGTAAAAAGTGAGGTAGGCGCAGGTACACGGGGTGCTAGCTTGGGTATTGATGCTATTAAAATTGCGGCTTTGGATTTTGGAAGTCCTTTTTTTAAGAAGTTCAAAACGATTGAAATACCTAATGAAAACCATTTATTATTGGAGCCAGTAGTCAATGATTATGCGAAGCGGATTAAGGGTATTTATGGTTTAAATGAGCGATTATCTAATCAAATTAAAAAGATCTTATTGGACGATGAATTGCCCATTGTGTTAGCAGGCGACCATAGCTCAGCCATTGGTACTATTTCAGGAATAAAAATGGCTTATTCTGATAAACGGCTTGGTGTAATATGGATAGATGCACATGCAGATTTACATTCACCCTATACTACGCCTAGTGGGAATATGCACGGAATGCCATTGGCATGTGTACTAGCAGAAGATAACAAAGACAGACAACAAAACAAACCCGATGATGAAACCGTAGAATACTGGGAAAAATTGAAAAATTTAGGTGGTATAAAACCAAAAATACATTATACTGACTTGGTATATATTGCGCTTCGTGATTTTGAACCACAAGAAGAGTATCTTATTAAAAAAAATAAAATCAGAGTATTTCCTGTGCCAGAAATAAGAAAAAAAGCAGTGGAACGAATTGCTATAGAAGCATTGAATTATCTCGACCATTGTGATATTATCTATGTAAGTTTTGATGTAGATACTATGGATTCCAGAATAAGTAGTGGTACAGGTACGCCTGTGCCAAATGGTATTACGGAAAAAGAAGCAGGTAATTTGATTTATTATTTAATGAGAAGTAAAAAAATTGTTTGCTTTGAGATGGTAGAAATAAACCCTACATTAGATAAAGAAAATTTAATGGCTGAAAATGCTTTTGAAATACTACAAAAAGCAACCAATCAATTGACACAAGATTTTTAAATTAGTTTTTCAATATTTTTTTGTGACTGATTGATTATCAATGCTGTTAAGATACAACCTATAAAGAATTATCTGGATGAATCAATTG
>DAHXOV010000150.1 GCA_027364695.1 bacterium | reverse complement strand
ATAAAAGGATGTTCAAAAAATATTTTTCACACTTAATAAAACAGATAAAACCCGCAAAGCATCAATGATACTTTGCGGGCAAGTTTTTTAGTTGTACTAATTTTCTATTGATCAGAAGAATCGGAAGAAGAGACGCTTGTGTGAGGACCTCTTGCTTGAGATACAATCAAAGGTCTTTCAAAGTGCATAAATCCATTCAGTGCTTCAATGGCTTTTAATGCTTCTTCATCACTGGGCATTTCTACAAAGCCATAGCCCTTGCTTCTTTGGGTATCCCGGTCTTTTATGATTTTTACCCTTTCTACTGTACCGTATTGAGAAAATAATTCTCTCAAGGTGTTTTCTCTTACTTTAAAGCTAATGTTGCTAACAAAGATATTCATAGTTTCTATTTTTTTGCAAAGTTACAGAATATAATTTAATCTACAAAATATATTTTTTTATTTGTTAATTTTTTTATTTTATCTAAAAGCAAAATACATAGCTATCAACTATTTCTAAGTATCTGATAAAACTTCCTGTTTTTATACTATATCAATATTTTTAAATACTTCTATAGTATTTGTAAAGCATTGTTTATGAATATTTTCTACGTCTATTTTTTTTATTGAAGACAATTTTTCTATAATATATTTCAAATAAGACGGCTCATTTCTTTTTCCTCGGAAAGGCACCGGAGCTAAATAAGGAGCATCGGTCTCTAATACAATATGTTTCAATTTTATCTGCTCAATCACTTCAGCCAATGATGATTTATTAAAGGTCATGACACCTCCTATGCCAATTTTAAATGTATTGTAATGGATAATTTTTTGGGCATGCTCCAATGTACCTGTAAAACAGTGGAACACCCCTCTTGGTATTGGTGTCATATTATCTAATACAGAAAAAATTTCATCAAATGCATCTCTACAGTGAATAGATACAGGATAATCAAACTGCACAGCCCATCCCAATTGTTTTTTAAAAACTATTTTTTGTTCTTCTATGAAACTTTTATCCCAATACAAATCCATTCCTATTTCTCCAATGGCTATGAATTTTCTTTTATTTAATTCTTCCCATACTCTATTCAATTCTTCCTGATAATTTTCTTTTACACTCGTGGGGTGCAGTCCCATCATTGCATGGCAGGTATCAGGATATTTTTTTTCTGTATCATACAAAGCATTGATAGATGTGCTATCTATATTAGGCAAGAGTATTTTTTGAATACCTGTTGATTTTGCTCTTTCAATGCATTCAGACCTGTCTGTATCAAACTCTTCTGTGAATAAGTGACAATGTGTATCTATCATCATCTGGATGTCATTTAATTTTCAAAAGAAAGCATCAGCATTTGAGAAATGTATCGCTCTGATTTTTTAACTTACCACAACCATTGTGCTCAAGGGTAACTATTGTAAACCCAATGTGCTTTTTAATTTATGAATTTGAGCGCTCCACCACATTTTATTACTTTCCAACTCTTCTGGCAAAGAGAAATCTGTGATGTACAAAACTACATCTCC
>DAHXOV010000339.1 GCA_027364695.1 bacterium | reverse complement strand
GCTTGCCGCCAATGGGTTCACCTGTGGAAGTAATAACATATTTATCTTTTAGTAAAACGAAAAGTAATAATCCAACAAGCATTCCAGCTCCTGCAGCTAAAAATCCCCATTTATAGTCATATTTTTCTGCCAGAGTACCACATACCAGTGGAGAGAAGAAAGCCCCCAGATTGATACCCATATAGAAGATAGAAAAAGCAGCATCAATTTTTTTATCATTAGGAGGATACAAACTATTTACCATCGTAGAGATATTTGGTTTGAAGAAACCATTGCCGATGACCAGCGCAAGCAAACCAAGAAAAAAGAATACCCCCGCAGTAGTCCAGTTAGATTCTCTTATAGAGGCACTTAAAAACAAAAAGAACTGTCCAATAGCCATCACTGCACCTCCTACAATAATAGATTTTCTATTACCCCAATATCTGTCTGAAATGTACCCCCCTATGAGTGGAGTAAGATAGACGAGCCCTGTGTAGTTCCCATAAATTCCTGATGCAAAGTTTTTATCATACAAAAGGGCCTTAGTCATATAAAGCATTAGGATGGCACGCATGCCATAATAACTAAATCTTTCCCACATTTCAGTGAAAAATAAAAGATATAATCCTTTGGGATGTCTAATGCTAGATAAAGTATTCATACAGTGAAAATTTTCAGCTACAAATTAGTATAAAAAAGTTTGATTAAGCAAATTTTTGAAATTTTAGTTTTATCCTATCAAAATGAATTTATTTTTGGAAAGTGAACTGCGATAAATTTCACTATCACAGAAGAATGAAATTCAAAAGACCATCTTCTTTTCATTTTTAATTATATTGTTTGATCCTCAAACAAAAAAGCCCCTGCAATGCAGGGGCTTTTTTTTAATGATGAGGCAGATCTGTTATTTGGTAACCATTAGTTTCCCATAAGCATTCACTTCCCCGGCAGCATTAGATACTTGGTAAAAGTAAACTCCTGCAGGTAACATTTCTACACTAAATCTGTTGTCTAATGCATTGTTTACAGATACAGACAATACTTCTTTGCCAAGTGCATCATATAGTCTGAAATAACCGCCTATATTTAGCGCAGAGCTGGTAAATCTTACGAGGTCATTAGCAGGATTTGGCGCAACACGAGTGTCCACGAAATTTAATACTGGTGCAGTAATACCTGTAACTAGTGTTAAGTTTAAATCATCTATCCATAATTGAGACTGGTTACTATAAGTTGTATCAGCAGCATTATAAGAAGATTGTGCAATAATCCACAATGTATCAGGAATGCCAGCAGTAACCACTGTTACAGGTTGAACAAAACTTTGAAAAGTAGGAATAGTGCTATTTATTAAGATAGAAGCATCTTCAATTAAAGTTTGAGAACCCATCCATTTTGTTGTTTGACAAAACACCACAGCCGTGTCTATACCACTGGTAGCGCTTGCATTGATTGTGTATGATATAAATGCTCCAAATGCTTGAATGTTTTGTACGAATGGAATGCCATATATACCTATGTTAGCTGTACTAGTTCCTGCTGTTCCAAGCCATGCCATGCCAGGAAGTTTTTGTCCAATGGTGGCAGTATAATCC
>DAHXOV010000147.1 GCA_027364695.1 bacterium | reverse complement strand
CATTTTACCTACATTGGTAGCATGATATTCGCTAGAATAAAAATCTGTATAATCACTTATTTGTAAAGGTAAAAGCAGTTTTACCTGATGGATGGGTTTGAAAATAAGCGTATGTAAGTGAGAAGCATTTTTTAATTCATCATTATTTTCAGATAATAAATGTTGTATTTTTTTTCTAATAGCAGAAGTAGCGGGCTTAGCGAGTGCTATAAAATCATTCAAGTACCTTTGATTAAAAATATTTTCAAGATTTTCAACCGTTCCATTGAGAAAACCATTTTTAGCCAACTCATACAAATCAATAATTTCATTCCCAATGATAGAACATGCTCTGTGAGGAACTTTACCGTCTGAATAAACACCATAAGGAATATTATAAATTGAAAAATCGGAATCAGGTGCAACATTTTTCCATGTAGATAGATGCATATTTTTTGCTGCAATAATAGAAAAAATAGAACAGTGAGTTTTATTAAATTTTTTCCAATTACAGAAGAGATCCTTCTCTGTTAAACAATACCAAACAAATAAAAATGTATCTTTGCACATCAATTTTTTGGTGAAATGAAAAAGGCAGTTTTATTTAAATTATTATTCATAAGTATTTTTATTTTATCTTGTAATCAAAGTAAAAAAACAGAACAAGAAGAATTAGAACAATTGATGATTACTCAAAAAAATGAAGATAGTGCAAACTACAATGAAAAAAATGAGGATTTAAATTTATTTTTTATTAAAGCGCCAGCAGATTCCACATATACAGGAGATGCAGAAGAACAATATCCTAATGGACTAGTGAAGTATAAAGGATTTTACAGATTTGGGAAAAGACATGGTGAATGGCTATACTTTTACCCTAATGGAAATCTATGGAGTGAATGTGTGTATAACAGGGGCAAAATGAATGGTAAAAGCAATGTTTATTATGCAAATGGAAAATTGTATTACTCTGGATTTTACAAAAATGATATGAGAGACAGTGTATGGCTGTATTACGACTCAACAGGAGAAGCATTATATCAAGAGTTTTACAAAAACAACAAGTTGATAAAAAAAATTAAATAATATTATTACAATGAAAAAATTTTTGATACTGCTCATCAGTATCACTTTGCTTTTTGCAATCATTATTTATTATACTTTTACATGGGGAAGTGAGTTACTAAGTACTATTATAGCAGACATTATTCCTGCTGAAATACAAAAACAAATTGGAGAATCATCTATACAATCAATGGATATAAAAGAATTTGAAAAAACAAAATTATCTGTTTACACTCAAACAAAAATTAAAAAGCAATTTTATCAACTAGTAGAAAAAGACAGTAATGAAGTTGTTTTATTATTTAGAAAGGCTGTTTATCCTAATGCTTTTGCTCTACCTGGGAATTATATTATAGTACTGGACTCGTTGATAAAAATGAGTAAAGATACTTTACGTTATGCTGATGTTATGGGTGTATTAGCCCACGAGGCAGGACATTTACAGTATAAACATAGTTTAAAACTAATGATACAATCAGGACTAACGGCTGCCATTGTTGGCTATTTTATCGGTGATTTTTCTGCGTTTGCAGCTACACTTACACATCAACTGTTATCTTTATCTTACTCACGAAAATACGAAAATGAAGCAGACGATTATGCGATCTTATTACTCAATAAAAATAAAATACCTACTTTACCCTTGGCAAATTTACTTGAGAGAATAAATCAATACAGTAATGAAAAAAATATACCCGAATTTTTATCCACTCATCCTGTTACAAAAGAGAGAGTAGAAAAACTTAAAAAAAACAGCAACTTCTCATCGTTTTACAATTAAAATATCTTCTCTTCTGTTTGCCATAGGCAAATCAGAGTTTTGAGGCAATAGATATGTTTCACATCCAAACTTTCTCAATCGCATCATCAATGAAAAAATAATTGTGTCATCCATTTTTTGATTGTAATTTTCATGAGCGGTAGCGCCTTTTAATTGTTTGTGATTCTTTAAAAACCTTTTCCCTTCTTCCGATTCTAAAAATCTATTTCTTTTGTCAAAATTAGGAATATCACCTATCAGCATCTTACCACCCGATTTTAATAAGTCCACTGATTCGTGAATAAACTGATAGATATTATCATTGGCAAACACATAAAACAACACACTGTAACACAAGATATAATCAATTTTATTTCGGTATTTATTTAATGTTTTGTGCTGAACAGGAAATTTCCCCGGGATTAGTCTTGGATATTTATCATTTGGTAAGTTATCCAACATTTCTTTTGAGTCATTAAGCAGCAGAATATGTTTTTGTTGTTTGCAGGCAGATATGATTTTATGAGTAAGTATATCGCAACCACAACCAATATCAAATATCACTTTATTGGTTTCGTTATTGAATGGTAGTTTGGTGAATATGTCTTGAAGTATAACATCATAATAACCCTCTCTATACAATGTTGGGAAGCCAATCTTTTCAGGCAAAGACAATCCTTTTTGTTGAGCAAGTTTTTGAAAATCTTCAAAGCTTAATTCTTTATTTTTTCTGCTCATAAATATATTTTTTTATATTTCTGGTAATCACGAATATAGTCGCTTTCAATATAAAATTCACTTGCCATAACCAGCTGAACTGCAGTGTGAGAGTATTCCATATAGTGCCAACAATGAGGAGGTATATATAATCC
>DAHXOV010000287.1 GCA_027364695.1 bacterium | reverse complement strand
AGTGGTTGGATGAACAATATTTATAATAAAATCATATTTTTATTTGTTCCAACATATTAACAAAGATGGTTTTGTGTATCTTAGTATAGAACTACAAGTTTCCTCTAAGTCTCTATGGGCATCGAAAAAACATATAAGTGCCACAATCGCTATCACAATCATAAAACCAATAAGCAACATTTTTCGTATTTTTCTTTATTCATAAAATATCCCTTTTATCCATACTTTTCAATTGCTTGCTTGTTTAAGAATCAAAGTAATTAAAAAATTAAAAACCAAAATAAAAACTCCTAAAGGTGTAAAAGGACTTATTTCTAAAGAATGTAGCAAAATCCCTGTTCCTGCGCCCATAACAAATCCCGAAATTTCCTGATATTTTTTTCTCACTTATTATCCTCAATTTGACACTCTACGCTTTTCTGTATTTATCCTATCCATAATGGTAGCGGGTTTCTGTGCTATGGTGTCAGTCAGTCTATAGTCATCCTTTCCCAACCGAGAAGGATATAATAATTATACGCCCAAACCCCTATTTTGTCAAGACCCAATTTCTAATTCTCAATTCTTAGGGCTTGCTGAATAGTTTCCTCAGTAAGCCAATTATTCTCTCGGATTCTTTGTTCCTCAAATTTAATAAACTGGAAGACTGTTTTCAAAGGGATTCCCATATTTTTAATTTCTGATTCATCTGGAAATCTTTGGTTGTCTCTTACAAATGATACCAGTTCTTTATATTTGGGGTCTTTTTCAAATTTCTTTATTTTTATTTTTTCAATTTCTTCAAGGGTTAAAATTTTGTTTTCAATTAACTCAAACTCATTCTGTATGATGAAGTTATTGATAGCTTCGTAGCATGTTCCAATTGATACATCTGTACCATCACTAACAACTTGATTAGTAGGAATCGCTTTATTTTGAAAATAATACTCTTTCACAAACTCATATGCGATTTCCACTTTTGTTTTCTTCTTTGGTTGTTCTTCATAATGAGAATCTTCATCTTGAATTGATGAAATATAATTGTCTCCAATTCTACTCACAATCGTATTTCTAGAACTATTATATGAAGATAAAACTGCATCATCCCATTTCTTTGATTCTACCATGAATTCATCATTCATTTGGATTCGTGTGTTCTTTACGAAGTTTCGCAAAAAGCCGACATTTTCAAATAAAATATATGATGCAATGGGAGATGAGAGTCCAGTGATAATTGCTAGAGTGATAGTCATAATCAAATCTGCTCTGTCAGATAATTGTACAATTGTAAAGCTAGAGAAAATACTTGCAATTACAACTGTAAGTAAAGACAATCCAACAATAAAACCTGATACTTTGACCTTGCCAGATTCACGACCCTTAATTAATCCTGAGCCAATTAACGAGCCTTCAAATGTAAGTAAAGATGCAAAAGCAGCTACCCCACCAAGAACATATCCCCAAAATTGGTCAAGTCCATATTTTTCAACCAATAAAATTTCCATCAAAAAGAATACGCCAGATGTACGAATCGCAGATAATAAAGCTGCACCCAATCCTGACGCTACAAATATAGATGCTTCTAAACCGGCAATATTCCAAAATTTTAATTCTTCAACTGTTGGAGACTTGGGTTTTGGTATTTTATGTTTTGCAAACCATTCTTTATGTGCCTCTAATTTAGCGGATTCTTTTTCTAAATACTCTTGATACTGCTCAGGACTTATATTTTGTTTTGCCATTTAGTTTATATTCTCCATATTTTCAATTTTACTTTCTATGTAAGAAATGATTGCATTCAAATCCTTTTCTTTTTCTATGTTTATTTCAATATAAATCCCTTTCTGTCTACAATATTTCCTAACCAGTTTGTCACGTTTCTTCTGCTTTTCAAACTCTTCTTCTGGGGTCGTGTTTTTAAACCTTGCACCCCGCCGATGCCACGCATTTAATTTGTAATGTTGCTGACCATGAACTTCTATGTAAATATTGTGTTTTAAAATAACAATATCACATTTGTAATATTGTTTTGTTTCTGCATTCTGAAAAAGTTTGTATTCTGCTTTTGCTCCATGATTTTCTACAAAATACTTCTTAAGTTCACTTGCAATAAAGGACTCTCTCAAGCAACCACAAGATTTACATTTTCCAGATGTTAAGTCATCATAACTTTTTAGTATTTCTTTCCCACAATCACAAACACAATTCCAATAAGTTCTTCTGTTAGCGTGTGAATAGGATAAAACTAATAATTTCCCATATCTTTTCCCCGTAATATCCTTGAATTTTGAGGCAAATCTTCTTTCTTTAAAATAACACCCACAAGAAACGGTATTTCCAGTTTTTAAACTCGATGCCAATATTACTTTTTTATTTCCACATGAACATAGACATAACCATTGCGTATTAAATCCTACGTCTGTTCTTTTATAAGATTCTGCTCTTTCTAAAACTGTGAGTCTTCCAAAAACTTGCCCTGCCAACTCCTCTGTAAATAACTTACTTGTTATTTCCCTATGAAGGCATCCGCAGGACAAACTTTTTCCTCTTTTCAAACTTCCTGCACTCACATCCCTTATTTCTCCACATTCACATATGCAAGTCCATTGAGGAGATGGTTTTTCATTATAAAAATAATCCGCTCCTCTTTCGATAACTGTCCATCTACCAAATCTTTTTCCTATCATTTTTTATCTTCCCTCCTTTTTATTTGGAACGTATAACTTATCTTTCGCCCACTCTGTATCTAATATTAAGTGGCATCCATCTCCAATAAACCATGCTATGAATTGAATTATTATATATTGAGGAAACCATTGTTCCATAGCAAATGAATTGTACATGCTTATATCACTTCGCCACCCCCAATTACTCAATCCATAATAATAACTTATGTAAAATAAAACCAAAAAAGGAAAATTGAAAAATATCATTCTTCCAATTGTCCCAATTACCCAACCATGCGAAATCCAACTTCTATGTCCACCGAATAATCCACATATATAAGCATAAATAAAAAAATATGCCACAAATAAAGCACCAAAAAATCCTAAATAGAATCTTTTAAATAACCTCATAACCCTAGATTCGGCGGACGAAAGACTCATTAAATCGTTGTCAGGGTCAATGAACTCACATAGAAAAAAGTTTATATAAAGAAAAATAGGATAAAATAAAAATAATCTATCCTTCAGCGATGTTCCAACTAATAACAAAATTACCCCTAGTGGAATAATAATTGACCAAATTTTCCTTAAGTATGAAACATGGGTAATTCCATCAGCCATATCGTTTACATGTCCAAGTCATTTAATTTTCTATTTAAGTTGTTATTTATAATAAATTCATTATATTTGAGAGCAGCTTCTTTCTCACTTTTCCCCTGATATATAAATATTTTTTTATTATTTACTGATATTTGAGAAGTCCAATCTCCGTTTTTCCGAAGAGATACACCATAATATTTAGATGATGCAAAGGAAGATTTTTTCAGTGTTCTCAATCTACTCTCAGTTGCTTTTTTTTATTGCCATCTCAATATTTTTTCTTCCAACAGGATTTTGAGAGTGTATTGACCAATTTAAACGAGGTATTAATTTTTTAAATGCTTGCTTTTCAATAAACT
>DAHXOV010000237.1 GCA_027364695.1 bacterium | reverse complement strand
GCAACGGCTTGTTTTGACAAGTCGTCGTAAACGATAAGAGCGGGTCTCCCAGTGTCTCTGAAAAATTCTCCGATAGCGGCACCTGCAAATGGAGCATAAAACTGCATTGGGGCGGGGTCAGATGCATTGGCAGCTACTATTATTGTGTAGGGCATAGCGCCATATTCTTCAAGTGTTCTTACGATTTGGGCAACAGTAGAGCCTTTTTGTCCTATGGCTACATAGATACAATATACGGGTTTTCCTGCATCATAAAATTCTTTTTGGTTAATAATAGTATCTATGCAGATGGAAGTTTTTCCTGTTTGTCTATCTCCAATGACTAATTCTCTTTGCCCTCTTCCAATTGGTATCATCGCATCTATGGCTTTAATGCCTGTTTGTAATGATTCATTGACAGGTTGACGGTAAATAACGCCAGGTGCTTTTCTTTCTATAGGCATTTCATAAAGTTCTCCTTGAACAGGTCCTTTTCCATCTATAGGTTGTCCTAATGTGTTGACTACTCTACCGAGCATACCTTCACCCACCTTGATAGAGGCAATGCGGTGTGTTCTTTTACAAGTGCTGCCTTCTTTGATGCCTTCACTGGTTCCTAATAAAACAGCTCCGACATTATCTTCTTCTAGGTTAAGTGCTATTCCTTGGATGCCATTGTCAAACTCTATCAATTCTCCTGATTGTACGCTATTGAGTCCATATATTCTCGCAATACCGTCGCCCACTTGAAGTACGGTACCTATTTCCTGAAGTTCTGTTTCTGTTTTAATGCCTGAAATTTGTTCTTTCAGAATATTGGTGATTTCTGAGGGTTTAATTTCTATCATATAGTTTTAATTTAGAGCGTTAGTTTGTATAAATTTTTGGTAAAGATGCTGGAGTTGTGTTTTTATGCTTGCATCTATTTGTTCATTATCTGTTTTTAGTATAAAGCCGCCAATAAGATTTTCGTTAATGGTCTCCTGTAACTCTATCTTGGAAGATTTTTTTATTTGTTGGATTTTTTCAATAATTGATTTTTTTAATGCTTCATCAAATTGGAATGCTGTAATGAGTTGTGCAGTTATTATATTGTTTCTCTTTTTATATTCATAAATCAAGGCATTCAAAACTTCGGGTAGTATGTACTCTCTTCTTCTTTTGCAGAGTATGCTAATAAATTGGATAAGTAGTGAATGGATATTTTTTTCAAACAGTTGACGGATTACTTTTTCTTTTTTATCTGATTTAATCAAAGGGCTCTTTAAGAAATTTAAAAGTTCTCTGCTGGATTTGATGATATGATGAAGTTCTTTTGCATTATTATATACTTGTTCTACTGCATTTATTTGTTGTGCGAGGTCTAATATAGCTTGTGCGTATCTGTGTGCGGCTATCATAATTTTAATTTAGAGATACTTCTTCTAACATTTGCTTAACCAGTTGTTTTTGGGCATCGGTATTAGAAAGTTCTTTCTTTAATATTTTTGTAGCAATGTCAATGGATAAGCTTGCCACTTGTTGTTTGATTTCAGCGATAGCGGCATTTTTTTGAGCGTTAATAGAGTCATTGGCAGACTGGAGTACTTTTTGTGCTTCTTTTTGCGCTTCTGATTTTGCATGGGATACTATTTTTTCGTTTATATCGCGGGCTTCTTTGATTATGTTGTCAGCTTCTAGTTTTGCTTGTTGGAGTAATTTTTCATTATCTGATTTTAATTGAAGCATTTCTGTTTTTACTTTTTCGGCTTCTAAAAGCGCTTGTTCTATTTTTTGCTCTCTGCTTTTAATAGCTGACAATATGGGTTTCCATGCGAACTTAGTAAGGATAAAAAGTAAAAGAATGAATATTATACTCGTCCATATAATAAGCCCCAGCGATGGAGTTGTAAGGGCATTAAGGATGATAAGAGATTTCATATTTAATGGTTTTTAGTTGAGTTCAAAAATGAGTGCGCCAATACTTATTGTCCGATACTTCTTAATCAAGCATTAAGAAGTATCGGCATAAGCATTTTACTTCATAAGAGATACAACTACTGCAAAAAGTGCAACACCTTCTACAAGCGCAGCGGCAATAAGCATTGTTGTTCTAATGCCGTTCAAAGC
>DAHXOV010000005.1 GCA_027364695.1 bacterium | reverse complement strand
ATTAAAGCATACTTGTTACAGGGATTACAAAAACAAAATAAAACATAAATATGCAAGCACAAGAAATCATCAATAAGGCTTTTGAAAACAGAGAATTATTAAAAAAAGAGGATACAAAAAAAATGATATTAGATATCATTGATAAATTAGATAAGGGGGAATTGCGTGTAGCAGAGTACGATTCAGCAAGTACTCATTGGCAAGTGAATGAATGGATAAAAAAATCTATTTTGTTGTATTTTCAAATTATAGAAAACAAAAAGATAAGCGCTGGCGATATTTCTTTTTATGATAAAATACCCACTAAAAATAATTACGAAGAAATGGGTGTTAGATCTGTACCAACAGCAATTGCGAGGTATGGAAGTTTTGTAGCGAAAGGTGTAATACTTATGCCATCTTATGTAAATATCGGTGCGTATGTAGATAGTGGAACAATGGTAGATACATGTGCAACGGTTGGTAGTTGCGCTCAAGTGGGTAAAAATGTTCATTTAAGTGGAGGCGTAGGTATTGGAGGAGTATTAGAGCCACCACAGGCATTACCGATTATTATTGAAGATGGCGCTTTTATCGGTTCTCGCTGTATCATTGTGGAAGGCGTGAGAATCGGTAAAGAAGCCGTATTGGGTGCCAATGTTGTTATTACTCAATCTACCAAAATAATTGATGTTTCAAAAGAAAAACCAATAGAATATAAAGGCTATGTGCCGCCAAGAAGTGTAGTAATACCAGGCGCTTACAATAAAAAATTTCCTGCAGGAGAATATGCGGTGTCTTGTGCCCTGATTATTGGACAAAGAAAAGAAAGCACCGATCTGAAAACATCCCTTAATCAAGCGCTAAGAGATTTCAATATATCAGTATAAAATGAAATTACCCCCCAAAAAAATACTTATCATTCAAACCGCGTTTTTGGGCGATACTATACTTGCTACTTCTGTTGCGGAAGAATTACATTGTGTCTTTCCAAATGCAAAAATTTTTCTATTAATAAAAAAAGACAATGAATTGTTGTTTGAAAACCATCCTTTTTTAAATATATGGATACACGATAAATCAAAAAAATACGCTTCACTTTTTTCTTTAATAAAAAAAATTCGTCAGGAAAACTTTGATATAGTTATCAACTTACACCGTTATTTATCCTCCAGTATTCTTACAATCCTTTCTAATGCTCAATATACCACAGGGTTTTATTCCTTTTTAAGTTTTCTTTTTACTCGTTCTCTACCCCACCAGTTCCATCAACTATTGCACGAAACAGACAGATATCATCAATTGTTAGAGCCCATTACATCTCAAAAAAAAACTTTTTCACCTAAATTATATCCATCAGAAACACTCCCTAAAAATTTTACTTCTAATGAAAAATATGTTTGCTTATTTCCTGGTTCTATATGGGCTACCAAACAACTTCCACCATTAAAATGGATAGAACTCACAAAGAAATTTTCTAATCATGTAAATATATATTTGTGTGGCTCTTCTGATGATTATAATTTGTGCGAATACATCCGTGTAAACTCTAATAGAAATAATATTTTTAATATTGCTGGTCAATTTTCAATTTTGGAAGTAGCCGCTATTATGAAACAATCCATCCGTGTATATGTAAATGACAGCGCTCCCTTACATATCGCATCCGCATTAAATATTCCTGTAACTGCTTTTTTTTGCAGTACGGTAAAAGAATTTGGTTTTTTTCCATTATCTCAAGAACAACAGATAATAGAAGTAAAAAATTTAGCGTGCCGCCCCTGCGGCATTCACGGGTACAAAAAATGTCCAAAAAAACACTTTCAGTGTGGAATAAATATTAATATCAATGAAGTTATTATTCATTAAAAAAACAAATTTGTTTCTTCACCTGTTTAT
>DAHXOV010000209.1 GCA_027364695.1 bacterium | reverse complement strand
GTACATTATTCAAATCTTCTTCACTCATCACTTGCTTTCCTACCCCTTGCTGATTAGTAACTATAATAATTTTTCCAAATACTCCTCTAAATGTTTTTAATGCTTCTATTGCACCTTCTATCCATTTCAATTCTTCAATCCGCTTTACATAATCATTCTCCAGCTTCTTATTTATCACTCCATCTCTGTCTAAAAACAATGTCCATTCAGAATTGATATTCAAATGCTTCAATGCTTTAAATTCCCCTTGTGCCCGCTCATAATCTTGTGGAACTCCTATGTCAATAAAATAATCATTGACAAAAAATGTCTTGATACGATATTGATTATATATCTTCTCCAAAAAATCTTTTTCAAACGAAAATACGCTCTGTGTTGGAATGTGTGATAAAAAAAAAGTTTTATTTATTAGATAGACCCCTGCATTGATCCATCCATCTTTCAAAGCACCTGACTTTTCTGAAAATCCTGTAATGTATTCTCCTTGAGTATTTACAAAACCATACCTGTCAGACTGAGTAGTATATTTTAGAGCCATAGTTAAGTTCTCTCCTTGATGAGATTTCAAAAAGTCATGAAAATTAAAGTTCAAAAATGTATCTCCATTGATAACTAAAATAGTATCTGATGGAATTTGCTGAACAGCTAATGCAATTGCTCCACCCGTACCCATTGGCTCATTTTCTTTTATATAGCTTAATTTTATTTGATGAAAATAATGCTGAAAATATTCTTCTATCTTTTCTGATCTGTAACCCACCGAAAGATAAACTTCTTTTATTCCCTGATTTTGCAAGTGTCTTAATAAGTAATACAAAAATGGCTTGCCAGCTATATCAGCCATTGGCTTAGGTAAATCAACCAACAAATGCTGCAGTCGGGTGCCTAACCCCCCTGCTAATATCAATGCAGGAATACTCATTGCTTAACTTTATTTCTTTGGAAAAAGAGTTTGTTCTACCAATTGACAAATCGTGTGTCCTATCATCATATGTGCCTCTTGAATGCGTGGTGTATCTTTGCTTGGTACATTGATAAGCAACTGCACAATATCTTTCATTTGTCCACCGCCTTCGCCTGTAAATCCTACTGTATATGCTCCTTTATTATTGGCTTCTGCAATGGCGTTGATGACATTTTTTGAATGACCACTGGTAGAAAGTCCTATTAGAATATCTCCTGGCTGTACCATTGCTCTTACCAGTCTGGCATACACCTCTTCATAACTATAATCATTTGCCACTGCTGTAAGATAACTTGTATTCACATGCAATGCTTCCGAATACAAAGGAAAACGATCGTAATAAAACCGACCGCTTAACTCTGCTGCCAAATGTTGTGCGTCGGCTGCGCTCCCACCATTCCCACACCACAATACTTTTCTATCATTTTGATAGCATTCTATGATTTTATTGGTCAGCAATTCTATTCTTTGAATTAAATCATCATCCTGAATAATTTTATGTTTCGTGTGTACCGATGCCTCAAAGGCAGCTATAATTGATTGTTTCATCATTCTATAGATTTGTATTTTTGAATAATTTCTCTTACTAATGTATGTCTTAGTATATCATGTTCATCTAAATATAAAATACTGATACCGGCTATATTATCAAGTAATTGTATAGATTGCAATAAGCCTGATGGCTGCTTGGGGGGCAAATCTATCTGTGTAATAT
>DAHXOV010000193.1 GCA_027364695.1 bacterium | reverse complement strand
CCTCACAGGATTCCTCTCATCAGGAATGGAAAATACTTCTACATTAATTTGTTGTCCCAATACCTTTAACTGCTCTATAGCCGCAGGACGATAAACATCACAGGCCACCAGCAACACCTGCCTCGCTTTTTTACTTTTGATATAATTCGCCAACTTCGCAGAAAAGGTCGTCTTACCCGAGCCCTGAAGTCCCGCCATCAATACCACTGTTGGTTGAGAAGAAAATACTACTTCTTCACTGTTTCCACCCATTAATTGCACCAACTCATCGTGTGTAATCTTTACCAACATCTGACCTGCCGTTACTTTAGAAGAAGCCACTTGTTGTCCCAGTGCTTTTTCTTTTACCCGATCTGTAAATGCCCTCGCTACCTCATAATTCACATCCGCATCCAGCAAGGCACGTCTTATCTCTTTCAAGGTCTCCGCGATATTCACTTCATTCATCGTTCGTTCTCCCTTTATCAACTGAAACGCTTTATTCAGCCGCTCTGTCAAACTTTCAAACATATCTGTTTTTTAGTCCCAAATATACTAAAAATAATGCCTTTCTTACTTTTCATAAAACCAATCGCTCTCTAAACACTCCAAATAAAACTAATAAAAACAATTTACTACCTTTATACCCAATAATAAAACTTTATTTTCATCGTTTTAGCTTCTATGAAGAAAAATTTTTTTGTAGTACTCTTTCTTTTTTTTACTGCTCTCCTTTTTTCACAAAGTAAAAAAAAAGCGTTTCATCAGCACGAGATTGGGCTTTTTGTAGGCGGCTCATATTATTTGGGTGATTTAAATCCCCGAAAGCATTTTTACATGACCCGTCCTGCATTTGGGGCTTTTTACAGATACGCATGGAATTACAGAGGAGCATTGAGAATAGGATTCTTTTGGGGACAAGTAGAGGGGGATGACTCACAAAGCGAAAACAAGGACCAAATAGAAAGAAATCTAAACTTCAAATCCTCTATACAGGAATTTCACGCTATCACAGAATTTAATTTTTATGATTACAGAATTGGAAATGACAAACATTTTTTTACTTTATTTCTATTTGCAGGAGTAGGTGTATTTCATTTCAATCCTTTAGGTAATTTGGGTGGAAATAGTTGGGTGGAACTCAGACCATTAAAAACAGAAGGACAAAGCAAAGTTTATCCATTATGGAGAGTTAATATTCCTTTTGGTATAGGAATAAAAATCAATGTGGCAAAAAATATAGGACTCGGATTAGAATGGGGACCCAGAGTAACTTTTACGGACTATTTAGATGACATAAGTGACAAATACCCTGACTTAAAAACCAACCCTCCAAAAGGTAATATAGGTGCACTTATGAGCAACCGAACCAGCTATCCATGGAACTTCATCTCCGGTTATTCAAGAGGGAATCCCGGTACAAAAGACTGGTATTTCTTTACTGGACTCACCATCAATATCAAATTAGTTTCTAAACAACCATGTTACGCCACAGGAATGTAATTCTGTTATTTTTCATCCTAGTAACAGTACTTATTCTCTCTTGCGAACAAAGCAATACCACCAAGCATATCCCCAATACTCCTACATCAGGGAAAATAAGTATTTTAGCAGACAATACTTTTCAATACATCCTTCCGCCACAAATAGAACTATTCACTTCCATATACAGAAATGCAGAAGTAACATACCAATTCAAAGGAGAGCAAGAATGCATTCATGATTTATTAAATGACAGTTGCAAAGTGATTTTTATTAGTAGAAAACTCTCCGACAAAGAACTACAAGTATTTAAAAATAATAATTTAATCATTCATCAGACCCCCGTAGCCCAATCAGCTATTGCTTTATTAGGTAAGCCCTTCAATAATACAGGTGTCTCAATAGATACACTCATCTCGCTCTTATCAGGCAGATCAAAATACAATATTGTATTTCTCAAAAAAACAAACGGAACTGTACTATACTGTAAAGACAGTTTAATGAAAAAACAGCCTTTTGGAAAAAACTGCTTCATTACCGAAGATACCTCTGAATTTAGAAAATATATTCTTGACACTACTCATCTATCCCCCATGATAGGCATCGTTGATTATTCTATTATCTGTGATGATGATGATCCATGGACAAGGCAATTAAAATACTTTCATAATGATACACTCATCATCCCTGTGAGAAAAGATACAAAATCTCCTGCATTTTATCCTGACCAAACGAATATAGCTACCAAAGATTATCCCATCGTACGCACGATATATTGCATACGCAGAGGAGATAATTTTTCACTTGGCACAGGCATTGAAGTATTCATAGCCGGAGAAAAAGGACAAATCTTATTCAAAAAAATGGGGCTGGCGCCTATCATTGACAGAGAAAGAAAAATAGAACTAAAACCCTATTAAATGCTTTCCATTTTACTTTTAGCATTGTAATACTTTGTGTTTATTTGCACAAAACGTTATATGAAAAAAATATTCTTATTGTCTTCTTATATTTTACTCATTTTTACTTTTACTCAATGTACTGCTCCAAATAGTGCCGATAACAAAGAACTTCAAAATAATAATCAGCAAAATACAGTTGAAAACTTTTGGAACAAGACACCTTCTTTTAATGCAGACAGTTGTTATTGGTATATAAAATACCAAGTTCAATTAGGTCCCAGAAACCCAGGCAGTAAAGCCCATGAAAAATCCATTGAATGGCTAAAAAAATTCTTTGAGAATAGCCAATTAACAACAAGCTTACAAAAGTTCCCTGCCGCCACTTATGACAATCAACAATGGATAGGAACAAATATCATTGCTCAATACCAACCCGAATTAAAAAATAGAATTTTACTTTGTGCCCATTATGATACAAGGCCATTTGCAGACAGAGATACTGAAAAAAACAAGCATACCCCTATATTAGGTGCCAATGATGGTGCCAGTGGTGTAGCCGTTATCATGAGTATTGTAGATGCTGTTCAAAAATCGCCACTGCACAACATCGGTATAGATATAGTATTGTTTGATCTTGAGGACTATGGTAATCCTGGTGGAGAAGCTATTACTTGGTGCTTGGGTGCTCAATATTGGTCTAAAAATTTATCTCCCACTTCTATAAAACCCAAAGAGGGTATTTTGTTAGATATGGTAGGCGATACCAATGCTGTATTCCCAAAAGAAGGTATCTCTATACGCTATCATCCTGTTTTAGTACATGAGATATGGAGCATTGCTCAAAAAGCAGGGTTTGCTAATTATTTTATAGATGAGAGTACCAATGAAATCACAGACGACCATTTATTTATCAACACTTATGCCAATATTCCATGCATTGATATTATTCATTACTATCCTCACCAATCTGACTTTTTTGAACACCATCATAAAGTGAGCGATGATATGAGAAACATCAGCAAAAGAACGCTTCTGGTGGTAGGGCAAAGCATACTTTATTACTTATATAAGCAAGAAGAAAAATCTCAACTGAATTAAGAGGTAAAATTCATCTGCTCCATTTATTTCTATCGTTTTTCTATTTTTGCCCCTATGCTGAAAAAATTAAAAGTTCAGAATTTCGCCTTGATAGATTATGCAGATATTGAATTTCAGAATACTCTTATAGTTATTACAGGTGAAACCGGTGCAGGGAAATCCATTTTACTCAATGCTTTGTCTCTTGCTCTTGGTGGCAAATCTGACGCCTCTGTATTGTTTGATAAAAATAAAAAAAACATCATTGAAGCCACCTTTGATATTTCTGATCTTGATTTAAAGCATTTTTTTCAAGCCAACGACTTAGATGAAAACAATGAAGTCTTTTTAAGAAGAGAAATAGCTGCAGATGGCAAATCCCGTGCTTTCATCAACGATACTCCTGTTCATATATCTCTGTTGAAAACCCTTGGAGAACAACTGATAGATATTCACTCTCAACATCAAAATTTACTCATTCACTCGCTTCAATTTCGTTACAATTTTGTAGATGCTATTGCAGAAAATATTAAAACCCGAATGGACTTTGCTCTTTTGTACAAACAATATTTGTCTGAAAAAAAAGAATTGAATGAACTCATACATCGTCGCAATACTGAGCAAAAAGAAATGGATTATCATCAATACTTACTTAAAGAACTGCAGGAGGCAAACATACAGGCAAATGAACTGGCTGCACTGGAAGCGGATTTATCACAACTAGAAAATGCTGAAAACATTATACAACAACTTACTTTGCTCACGCAATTTTTAGAAAATTCGGATATCAATGTTATTCAACTGCTTACGGAAGCCAAATCGAGCCTTCAAAGTATTTCAAAGTATCATTCAAGATATGAAGAATTGTTGCAACGAATACAAAGTTCTATCATAGAACTTAAAGATATTGCCAATGAGGCAGAAAAGTATATGGAGGGCACCGAATACAATCCCGAGAGAATAAAAAAATTAACTGACAGAATAAATATCATTCATCAATTATCAAAAAAACATCAGGTAAAAACAGATATAGAACTTCTGCAAATACAATCAGTTTTGGAAAGTAAAATTGCTGATTATCAAAACATAGATGGAATGGTTGAAGAAAAAACAAAGAAAGCCCATCAACTTGAAAAAGAAGTATTAGAAAAAGCAGAAGCTTTGTCAAAAAAAAGAAAATCTGTACGGGGTAAAATAGAAAAAGAATGTTTACAGATATTAAAAGAACTGTCTATGCCCAATGCCCAATTTATTGTAGAAATAACTTCTAAGAACAATGCGAATTCCATTGGTATAGATGAGTTTGGAAAAGATGAAATCAAATTTTTATTTAGTGCCAATAAAGGTATAGAACCATCAGAGGTACAAAAGACAGCTTCAGGGGGCGAAATAGCGCGTTTAATGCTCGCCATCAAATCCTTGATGGTAAAAAAAATTCAACTTCCTGCTATTGTCTTTGATGAAATAGATACCGGTGTTAGCGGAGCGGTAGCAGCAAAAATGGGGGCAATTATGAAAAAAATGAGCGAACACATGCAGGTCATAGCCATCACTCATCTTCCACAAATTGCCGCAAAAGGGCAGCAACACTTTTATGTCAGTAAGCAAGAAATACAAAATAAAACTATCTCTAAAATAGAAGTACTCCATGAGAAAGAAAGAATACTTGAGATAGCTAAAATGCTCAGTAGTGGCATACCAGGAGATGCTGCTATTCAAAATGCGAAAGAATTGCTAAAGTAAAATTATCATTAACTATTTTCAATCAGTGGACAATAAAGGCAGCATAGGTATATTTGACTCTGGGTATGGCGGGCTTACCATACTAAAAGAGATTTTAAAAGAACTGCCTGAGTATAACTATATTTACCTGGGGGACAATGCCCGAGCACCTTATGGCAGTCGAGATTTTGAAACTGTTTATAAATTTACATTGGAATGTGTAAATTATTTATTTAAAAAAAATTGTCCGCTCATTATTTTAGCTTGCAACACAGCCTCTGCTAAGGCACTCCGAACCATACAACAAAAGTATCTGCCGAACCTTCATCCGCCTCGTAAAGTATTAGGGATTATTCGTCCTACAACAGAAGTGATAGGGAATTACTCTCGTACCAAACACATTGGTATATTTGCTACTGAGGGAACCGTCCAATCAGAGTCCTATCTCATTGAGATAAAAAAATTTTTTTGTGAGCTTGTTGTAACACAAGAAGCATGCCCTATGTGGGTGCCTCTCGTAGAAAATAATGAGCACTTGTCTGACGGGGCAGATTATTTTGTAAAGAAACATATTCAGAATTTATTGAAAAAGGACCCTCATATAGATGCTATTCTATTGGCATGTACCCACTATCCTCTTATGCTATCAAAAATAAAAAAATATATTCCAAAAAATATTCAAATCATTTCTCAGGGTAGTATTGTGGCAAAAAGTTTAAAGAACTATCTCATCCAACATCCTGAAATAGAAAGTCAAATAAGTAAAAATAAAAAAAGTGTTTTCTACACTAGCATGGATTCAGCATCTTTCAATGAAAAAGCAGGCTTATTTTTCGGAGAAAAATTGACTGCTACAAGAGCCGAAGGCATTTAATACTTATATTTTTATCTTATGCTTCTGAATAATTTTTTTTAATTGCTTTAGTTTTTTTTCGCCACATAACTTATTTTTTATATTGTATTTTATAGCATCCCAATAATCTTTTGAATAACTTACAAAAATTTCTTCTCCTGCTTTAATATTTCTCGTAGCCACAATATATACTTTATCGTCTATCATTTCGTACCCTGCGTTATTTTTAAATTTTTTATCTCTGATCAATCCTTCTGCATCATTGGCATAGCGAGCTTTGTATTGGGGTGTATTGTAAGCATCTATGCTTTTTTTTCTACTTATGTAGGCCAAATATCCATCTTTATCTTCTTTTACTCTTTTGCAGTACTCGTTCCAATCAATTGCTTCTCCTCTATATGCTATGATTTTTGCGCCTTTTTTAATAGCTTTGTTAGTGTGTAGTCCTTTGCCAGATCCAGGTAGTTGCGATTTTTTTACAATGAGTGCCATTTTATTTTTCATTTAAATAATTGATGCTTATAAAGTCGTTAAATATATTTTGAGATCTAATATTCATACTATCTCCATACTTCCATTGTTTTTTATGAATAATCAAGATATTGTCTGCGCTTTTGATTGATAATTCTACATCATGGGAAGTCATCAGAATAATTTTATTTTCTGTTTTAGCTATATTTTTCAATAAATCAAGTATTATCTGTTTGGTTCCATAATCCAAAAAAGAGAGTATTTCATCTAAAACAATGACTGGTGTTTGTTGGGCTAAGGTTTTAGCTATCAATGTTTTTTGTAATTGTCCATCGCTCATTGTAGTAGCGGGTTCATAAAGCATGTTTTTTAATCCTAATTTTTTAGCATAGTGTAATAC
>DAHXOV010000130.1 GCA_027364695.1 bacterium | reverse complement strand
CGGCAGCAGGAGGCATATTAACGGGGGTGATACTCGCCATATCCAGAGCAATAGGTGAAACGGCACCATTGTTGATCATCGGAGCTATGTTGTATATCACAACAGTTCCATCGCATCCATTAGATGATTTTTCTGTACTGCCTGTTCAGGTATACAATTGGCTTTCAAGACCACAAAAAGGATTTATAGAAAATGCTACAGCAGCCATCATCGTATTGCTGGCTATTACATTTGTATTAAATGGAGTAGCTATATATTTAAGGAATAAATGGCAAAATAAAGTTAAATGGCAATAAAAAAATTTTTATGCAAGTAAAGGTATCGGCGCAAAATGTGAATGTGTATTATGGAGATAACCATGTGATTAAGGATGTCTTTTTAGATATTAAAGCAAATGAGGTGGTAGCATTGATTGGTCCTTCGGGTTGTGGTAAGTCCACTTTTCTGAGATTGATAAACAGAATGAATGATTTTATAGATAGTTTTAGAATGGAAGGAAAAATTTTAATTGATAATGAAGATGTTTATGACAAAAAAATAAAAGTAGAGGAGTTGAGAAAAAAAGTAGGAATGGTATTTCAAAAACCCAATCCTTTTCCAAAGAGTATTTATGAAAATGTTGTATATGGCTTGAAAATTCAAGGCATACACGATAAAAAATATTTAGATGGCTTGGTAGAAAGGACATTGCAACAAGTGGGAATATGGGATGAGGTCAAGGATAAACTACAGCAATCGGCACTGGCACTATCAGGAGGTCAGCAACAAAGAATATGTATAGCGAGGGCACTGGCAGTAGAACCATCAGTGGTGTTGATGGATGAACCTACTTCGGCACTGGATCCGATTTCTACAGCGACTATAGAAGAATTGATTTATCACTTGAAAAAGAATTATACAATAGTCATCGTAACCCACAACATGCAGCAAGCAGGTAGAGTAAGCGACAAAACAGCATTTTTTTATTTGGGAAAACTGATAGAATTTAATGAAACTAAAGAACTTTTTACAAATCCTAAAATAGATTTGACGCAAAAATATATTACAGGAAGATTTGGTTAGAACATGTTTTATTGTGTATTCATAAGATATATTCAATAACTTTGTAAATTATAAATTTAAAATCAAAAACAATTTGCATGACACATTTAGAAGAAGAAATACTCCAAACCAAGACAGAAACGCTTAAGATGTTTCAATTGGTCATCTATCAGGTAGAAAATGCCTATAAAGCGATATTTACCAGGGATGCAGCATTGGCAATGAGTATAAAAGACAGGGAAGAACAGATAAATAGAATGGAATTGGAAATTGAAAAACAAGTGGAAAATGTATTTGCTTTATTTAATCCCGTAGCTATTGATTTGAGATTTTTATTATCTATATTGAGGATCATTTATAATTTGGAGAGGATAGGAGATAGCACAAAGTCCATAGCAAAGTTTGTCATTAAAAAGAAGTTTATTTTAGATGAAGACATCATCAATACAATTGGTTTAAATGAAATATATGAGGCTGCATTTAAATCGGTTCTGTTAGCCAAAGAGGCATTTGAAAAAGAGGATGTGAAAGTGGCTTATAGATTGGCAGAGAAGAACAGCGATCTGGAAGAAGGATGCGATGATGCACAAATAAAAATTGCCGATTACATCCGTCGCTCACCTGAAAAAATAGATCATGGATTAAGCATACTTTCTTTGATAAGAAAGATAGAAAGAATGGAAGGTCAATCTCGCAATATAGCGCGTGAAATTATTTTCTACTTAGAGGCAAAGATATTGAGACATCAGGGAAAAATATAAGGGGAATGGATCTAATAATAGTGAAAGCAGTGATTGACAGAATGATTTATTAGTTTTTTACACTATAGAAAAAATGAGTCTGAATTTAGAATTGAAGTACCAATTACTCTTTTGTATAGCTGAGAAGATAGTCTAATATCTTTTTAGAGGATCCTATAGTTG
>DAHXOV010000184.1 GCA_027364695.1 bacterium | reverse complement strand
GTATAAGTTCCTGCGGCACCAGGTGTAAGCAGGTTTCCATACACAGGAACACCGCCTGGCTGTAGCCAGGAGTAGGAAATATTGATGGTAGGGGTAGAACTTCCTGTAAAAGTGGGAGCAGTGCCAGTACAGGGAATATTGGCGGATGTTGGAGTAACTGTTACAGTAGGGATGGTAGTAAAGATGCCGACCGCAAAAGTATTGGTGGCGATACACCCTGTAGAAGGATCTTCTCCAAATACAGTATATGTTCCTGGAGATGATATAATAAGTGGATTGGATGTAGATGTCCCACTAGATATACTAGTAAAGGTATAATTCATGGATGAAATAATAGTATTGGTATTGACGGCATTAGCAGAAACGGTGGGTTGATAGCAGCTAAGAGTATCATCAGAAAGAGAAATCGTAAAAGTAGGTATTGCAGGAGCGGAGTTTACTGTAAATACATTTGAAGCGGTGCATCCTACGCCATCTGTTACGGTTACAGTATTTGATCCTGGTACTAAGCCTGATGCAGAAAAAGTATTGGCTGTAACTGTGGCAGATGAAGCAGGGGATGGTGACCATGTTACATTGTAGGTACCTGTACCTAATGAACAGGTAGCAGAGGCAGTAGCGCTGGGGTTATTACAGGTGGGTTGTGTAACATTGGATTGAATAGCAGGAGAAGGAGTGATGGTTACTGTTACTATTTTGGTGATGGGGGAACAGGAGCCAGCAGGGTTCATTGTGAGTGTATAATCGCCACTTAGACCAGTTGTAATAGTTTGAGAGCTAGATGAAAAACCCGAGGGTCCTTGCCATTGATAGGGACCTAATCCGGGAGGAGCTATAACGGTAGCACTGTTAGAACCACAGGTAGGAAGTGTGATAGATGGTGTACCTGCGGGAAAGGTATTGCCATTGCCAATAATATCCATTGGAGAGCATAAGCAATCTATAAAGGCATATGCATAGTGACCACCAAGAGAACAATCTCCTATGGTAAACCGAATGGTTACACAAGATCCTATAAAAGAAGTAAGGTCAACAGAAGATGTAATCCAATTTGGGGTATAAGAAAGACCACTGGTGTTGGTCCAACCTGAAAAAGAAGCAGAACAGCCCGTAGAAGGTGGGACAATACTAAAAGACGGACAAGATGTAGGTGTAGGTGCTCCGGTACAGCCAGTGGATACTAAAAAATCAATTTTCATGTAAGGTTGGTTGCAGCAGGTATGTCCTGGGTTTTCTAAAACAGCCATAAAGGCAAACTGAAATAAAGCATTAGAGGGGGTTACATTAAATGTTTTTTCCATTCTTACTGCTTTTGCGCCTGAAGTATTGTTATTTAATAGCGCTACTCTTGTTCCTCCTAAAGGAGAGTTAGGTATGTTAGTTAAAGGTCCCCCATAAGGATTGGGGGCTGGCGTAGTCAGTATAGATGAGAGCCCTATGCCTCCAAAGCAGCATCCAGCCATTGTACAGGAATTGGAATTACTTCCGGTATTCACAATCCAGCCTGTAAAGTTGCCTAGTTCAAAATCCTCGTTGTTACAAGCGGCTGTTTGGATGGTGGGCGGATTAAAATTTTTATTAGACCACGATAAGTAATCTGTGGGCTCAAATCTTTGTAAGTTGTATTTTTGAATGATAAATTCTCTTTTTTTCTTGTATGAGAAATACTTTAATTCTGTAGCTGTGCAATTTTCTGCTAAACCCTCCTGAATAGTGGTTTCTTCATTAAATCCATATAAAGAATCCTTATCAAAAGGATAGGATATTAATTGTTTTACATCTATTTGAGCGGATAAATAAGATGTAAGCAGAATGATAGATAAAAAGATAGTTTTTTTCATAGGATTTGTTTTATATGTTAATTAATGATAAGGGGCAAATATACTAAAAATAATTTAGTTTAGTTCAAAGTAAATATCGTACCAAAAAATGTTAAAATTATATTGAGTTGTTTGATAAAGTTAGATGTATAGGATCTTAAGCCATATACTATATGTATTATGAGAAGAATTGAGAGATAAAACGATATGGTAAAATATCTATGGAGTATTAAGTTGCTTACGACCATACATAGATGCTTTTTTAGAAGTATTATTTTTGCTTGCTGATAGGCAATTTGGCGGGGGTGCATTAAATATAAAATTCTTTTCCAAAATTATATTTATTAGCATTAACTTTGCAGCAAGGATGATGATGCGGATAAAAATTGTTTTGATCTTATTATTTCTCTTTTCAGTTTATTTTTCTCAAGAGAAATCAAAGGTTATTGAAAAGATAAATGGAAAGGAATATTATGTTCATCAGGTAAAAAAGGGAGAGAGTTTATATGGTATTTCAAAGCTATACAGTGTAGAAAGTGAGGTGATATTGAATGAGAATCCATTTGTAAAAGAACAAGGGCTTAAAGCAGGGCAAAGTATTTTAATTCCTTTAAAAGCAGAAAAGTTAGGTGTAGCGCGTGAAAGAGATACATTGAATTATAGGTATCATAAGGTTTTGAAAGGTCAAACAGTCTATTCTATATGTAAAGAGTATACTATCACGCAAGAGCAATTTTATGAATGGAATCCAAATAATAAAAATGATATAAAGGAAAATGAATGGCTTATAGTGGGGAAAAAGAGCCATACGAAGAAAAAGGAAATGATAGTCCAAGAAATTAAAAAAGAAGAAGCAGAAAAAATAAATAATATAAAAGTTGTATTTGAAAAGAAGAAGGAATATAAATGGATACTATTATTACCGTTTGGTGCAAATAAAGTGGACGAGATAGTTGTGGAAAATATGATAAACACGCAAGAAAATTTTCCGATAATAAGCTCAATGATGATTGATTTTTACAAGGGAATTGAGTATGCTTTAGATTCAATGAGAACAGATAGTTTTAATGTTCGATTTTTATCTTTGGATATGAATGAACAGGATTCTTTGAAAATAATTCAGATGATGAATACACCCGAATACAAAAACGCAGACGTGGTAGTGGGACCTGTTTTTTCATCTTTAATAAAAGTAGAGCAATATACAAGCTTGGAAAAGAAATTTCATATTATTCCCTTTGTGAGTCAAAATAAATTTCTGTTTGCTCATCCTGAATACTCCAAAACCACTCCATCATTGTATGTAGATATACAGGCACTCTCGCATTATGTTTTTGATTCGTTGAGAAAAAACTCAAAGGTGATCTTAATACATAGTCATATAAATGGGGAAAATGAGTATGCCAAAGAATTGAAGCGGTATTACAATGAACTGGTATTTCAAAATAAAGGGAAGGACACCATATATACATTTAAAAACATTCAGGATTTTAAGCGGATGGTGAAGGACGGAGAAATGTACACGGTGGTTTTTTTGAGTAATAACCAGGTATTAGCAACAGATTATATTACACAACTGAGCATTATCAATAAAACATCTCCCCTATTTTTATGTGCTTTTTACAAGACCATTACTTATGATAACTTGGATTTGGAATATCTCAATCAAATGAGATTTACCTTTGTGTATTATCAGAATATCAACTATAAAGATCTTTTTTTGAAGTTTATTCAAAAATATAAAGGTGATTTTCAAACAGAGCCATCTGTGTTTTTTTATGAAGGATTACAAATTGGGTTTTATTATTTGAATATACTTAAAAAGTATGGTCTGTCCGGTTTATACAAACTAAATGAGCACATCAATGATAGTAAAGATAATTTTATTCGTTTTCATTTCTATCATCCTGACGAGAACACGGGTTTTCAGAATAATGGAGAATTGGTTTATCAAATAATAGACAGAAAAGTGATCATCGTGAAATAAATGCTTGCCAAGATAATGTTGGGAAACAATTGATAACAATGAATATTTTGGGGGTTATATAAAAAGATCTTTTTTTATACCTAAGAAGTAATGAAAGTTTGTTTTACTGATATTTTCTGATTTAACGTCGGTTTTGACATCATGAGAGAAATTTTTAGCAAAGGTAAATATGGAATTTCTATTTTGATAGTTCTCTAAAACTTTCTCTTTGTCTTGATTTTGTGAATTTAATGTTTGCGCAATGTAGCTTTCAGTAGAGCGAAGATCAAACAGATACATTTGATTCAGCAAGCTTTCTACCAAATAAGTTTTTGCCACATTGGTGATGAATTCATTTTGGTTAAGGGAGGGACGAAAAGTATGAGGTAATAAATTTTTAAATATATTATTCTCTGTTTGTTTGATAATTTCTGCTTTAAATAAATCAACAGAAAAATATTGCTTATCTTTTTCTTTCACATAATTGTCGTAAAGTTTCTGAACAAATTTTTCAGGTATTTCTATTTCTATCATGTTCTTTATAAAATGATTTCCTGTTTTTATTTGTTCATTGCCACTGAAGTAGTCGGCTACTATTTGTATTACTTCTGATATTTTGTTAGTTACAAAATCAATGTTTATATCTGTATTTTCATCCAGATTGAATACCTGCTTTATTCTGTCTTTATTTAAGTAGTCCTCAAATGAAGGATATATCTGAATGTCTTTTACTGTAAGCAAGACATCGTCTAAGTTATTCTCAATAATATTTTTTAGATAGTTTAAAATGCTCAAATTTTTATCCGGAAAGTTAGCCTCTAATGTATTTACCCATTTTTTTACATCTATCAAATACGATTGATTGACTTCAACAGACGATGGCAATAGTTCATTTAAGCCATAAGATAAAAACTGATAATTATGCAATACCAATGGCAATTTTGCCTTTTTCTTTTGAGTTTCATCATCAGAGGCTGTTAGTTTTTTGTTTTCAAGCTCGCAGGAAAGAATGAATGTAGCGTTGAAATTGTCTAATTTATCAATAGGATGATCGCTAACAAAATTAAATAGTATTATAATATCAGAAAATATCTTTTTCTGGTTTTCAGTAAAATCAAACTTTATGAGTTCTGTTTCTTTGTCTTTTATACTTGTGTTGATTGGGGGTTCAAGCATGAACTCTATTTCAATTTTTTTGTCCGTACCGTCATCCTGTATGACACCTGTGTTTTCAAAGTTATATACATAATAAAGTGGTTTATTGGCTTGATTGTTCAGCACTTCATTACTTTTATCTTTTAATATACTTTCAAAACCATCATAAAAAGCCACAC
>DAHXOV010000174.1 GCA_027364695.1 bacterium | reverse complement strand
AGAACATATTGAAAACCCTTATTTTATCACTATTCCTAAGGGAAGTATCGCTATCAATGGCATTAGTCTGACCATCGTAGAAAGTTTTTCTAACCAGTTTTCAGTACACATTATTCCATACACTTATGAACACACCAATATAAAATATCTAAAAATAAGTGATACCGTAAATTTAGAATTTGATATGATAGGAAAATACATCACTAAAATTGCATCAGAACAATTCAAACAATTAAAAAAATAAAACTATGAAAAAAACAAATATTATTGTCCTTTCAGGAATCATCGCATCTTACCAGTTTTCATTTGCACAAAATATCTCTCAGAAAAACATTGAAAAACACATCCAATACCTTGCATCAGATGAATTGAAAGGTAGAGCCACCGCATCGCCTGAAGAAGCAAAAGCAGCAGAATATATTTGTACTCAATTTATCAAATATCAATTAAACCCCTTACCCAATAGCGATACCAATGAATCAAATTGTTACTATTCATTCAAATTCAAAAAGAAAAAAAATCCTCACGACACATCCACCTCAGATATGCCTGAACTAAACGGAATAAATGTGATTGGATATTTAGATAATAAGGCAGAAAAAACAATTGTTATTGGAGCGCATTATGATCATCTTGGTTTAGGATATGACCATAATAGTTTAGAACCATCGCCAGAAGGAAAAATACACAACGGAGCAGATGACAATGCAAGTGGTACAGCAGGTGTGATAGAACTAGCCCACTACTTTTCTGAAAATAAAAAGTTCAAAAAATATAATCTCTTATTCATAACATTTTCAGGTGAAGAATTAGGACTCATTGGTTCCAAAAAATGGACAGAAAATCCAAATTACCCTTTGAATAAAATATACTTCATGATAAACATGGACATGATTGGAAGAATGAATGATAGTACTAAAAAGTTAGTTGTATATGGCGTAGGCACATCTAACCAATGGGTGCCTTTAATTGACTCTGTGAATACTTCTTTCCATTTTAATATCAAAAAAGACAGTAGCGGCATAGGTCCCAGTGACCAAACATCTTTTTATCTGAAAGACATCCCTGTGTTACATTTTTTTACAGGACAACATTCGGACTATCACAAGCCCACCGATGACGCAGATAAAATCAACTACAAAGCCCAAGCCAAAATACTTGGTTTCATTGCTCAGCTAATAGAAAAATCTGCACAACAAAAAGAAAAAATGCAATTTCAAAAAACAGCATCTCCAAAAGAAAACAAAGCAACATTCAAAGTTACACTCGGCATTATGCCTGACTATACTTTTGATGGAAAAGGAGTTAAAGTAGATGGTGTATCACCCGGCAGACCAGCAGAAAAAGCAACTATTCAAAAAGGAGATATCATTATTCAATTAGGGCAATACCCCATCCAAAGTATGGATGATTATATGAAATCATTGTCAAAATTTGAAAAAGGACAAAGTACCAAAGTAAAAGTAAAGCGGTCTGATAAAGAGGTAGAACTGGATATTACCTTTTGACCATCTTTCTTAAAAAAATAAATTTTATTTTTTTATTTGCTTTAATAAAATCAGTTCTTTAAATTTGCTTCAAAAATATAAAGCCATGAAAAAAACCATTGCTATCTTAACAACAATTGTAAGTTTAGTTGTAATGACCAACTCAAGCACGCTTCATGCACAAGTATTTAAAAAAGGAACTGGCGCTCTCAATGCCGGCGTAGGCCTTCTTGGGTATACTCCATATTGGGGTGTAGGATATAGCGCCTCTCCATACCTGAATGTTGCTTTTGATTATGGTGTATATGATTTTCCGGAAAACAATAAATTAAGTATTGGGATTGGAGGATATATAGGCTACAAAAGCATCTCCTACTCTTGGACAGGTTCATGGGAAGATAAATATGAGAGATGGCACTACAACGAACCTGTCAAAGAGACATGGAGTTATACTGCTTTTGGTATTAGACCAACAGTACATTATTCACTCCTTGATAATGCAGAAATATATGGCGGTTTATCTCTGGGATATGTCGTATTAGGATACAGGACGAACAATCCTGATTATGATATTTCATATAGGTCATATGGTTCTTACGTAGGGTTTGGTACTTATGCTGGTTTTAGATATTATTTTGGTAAATCATTCGGTTTATACACAGAACTCGGCTATGGTCTTGCCTACCTAAACATCGGTGTAAGTTTCAAATTTTAATAATCAATGATTCATTTTAAAATACCCCATATTGGAGCATTTTTAATTTCAATCGATCTCTATTCTTTTCATTAAAGCAAGTCATTAGCCAAATTAGCAAGTAAGCTCCTTTCTCCTTTTTGCAAAGTAACATGTGCATAAACGCTTTGTCCTTTGAACTTTTCTATCAAATAACTTAACCCATTACTTTGCGCATCCAAGTATGGCGTATCTATCTGCTGAATATCTCCTGTAAAAACAATTTTTGTACCTTCGCCTGCACGAGTAATAATGGTCTTTATCTCATGTGGCGTAAGATTTTGTGCCTCATCTACTATAAAATAGATATTACTCAAACTCCTCCCACGAATATACGCCAGCGCAGACACAAGCAACTTTTCACTTTCAAGCATTTCATTAATTTGCTTAAACTCCTTGTCTTTTTCTGAATACAAAGATTTAATGAATTTCAAATTATCCCACAAAGGCTCCATATATGGATTTATTTTTTGCTGAATATCTCCTGGCAAATATCCAATATCTTTATTGCTCAAAGGCACTATAGGTCTTGCTAAATATATCTGCTGATAATATCTTTTTCTTTCAAGTGATCCCGCCAACGATAACAATGTTTTACCTGTTCCTGCCACGCCTTGTAAAGTTACCAACCTGATATGATCGTTCAGTAAAGCATCCAATGCAAAGGTCTGTTCCGCATTTTTAGGACTTATTCCAAAAGCAGACCGTTTCTGTACTCTGGCTAACTTTTCTTCCTCAATATCATAACGGGCTAATACAGATTGCGTATTGTTTTTAAGAATAAAATACTGATTAGGAATTAGTTTTTGTTTAGTAAGCATTTTTACATCACACACACCTGTTTGATACAATTGCTGAATCACAATAGGTTTTACTTTATTGATTTCTAATTTACCCGTATGTAGTTCATCCAATTGTTTTACCTTACCCGTTTCATAATCTTCAGCATGGATATTCAGCGATTTTGCTTTAATACGTAAATTAATATCTTTCGTTACTAATACTACCTTTCTATTTGTATATTTCTCTTTAAGATATAAAGTAGTATTTAAAATTTTATGATCTGCTTTTCTTTCATCAAAAATTTTTTCTGCATTTAATTTTGCCTCCGTATTCATTTCTATTTTAAACTTTCCCACCGCTCTGCCATTGATAGGCATCCAATCTTGCAATGTATTCTCTCCCGACTGCTTATCTATGTACCTGATAAATTCTCTGGCTGCAAAATTTTTAGTGTCATTCCCTTTCTTGAAATTATCCAATTCTTCTAATACCGTAATTGGAATCACCACATCGTTGTCCTTAAAATTCTTAATGGCTGTATAATCGTATAGTATCACGGAAGTATCTAAAACAAAAATTTTTCTTTCACTTTCTGAAACAATATTTGTCTTCCTTGACATAAATAATTTTTTTCAAATTAATGAGTTTTTTTAATGAAGAAATGTTTAAATGAAAAAAAAATACTAACAGCAGAATGTGAATATACCAATTATCTATACTTCATCTGTTCAACATAGTTCCCAACAACATCTATAATACTGAAAAAGAATAATACCTAACAATACTTTACTTATATTTTATATTATTTTTTCATGTCAGCATCCCACCACATACATTAATACACTGCCCCGTAATATAACTACTCATATCAGAAGCTAGGAAAATACAGGCATTAGCAATATCTTCCGGTCTTCCTCCTCTCTTCAATGGGATATTTTGTCGCCATTGTTCAATGACTTTTTCATCTAACACATGTGTCATTTCCGTTTCAATAAACCCAGGCGCTATCACATTGCATCTGATATTCCTTGACCCAAGTTCCAATGCCACAGATTTGGTAAAGCCAATAATACCCGCTTTAGACGCAGCATAATTTGATTGCCCTGCATTCCCTTTTATTCCTACCACAGAAGAGATATTGATAATACTTCCCTTCCTGTTTTTCAACATACTTTTTTGAACTGCCTTGGTATAATTAAATACCGATTTCAAATTTGCATGTATTACCTCGTCAAATTGCAACTCTGTCATTCGCATCAATAAACCATCTCTTGTTATTCCTGCATTATTTACTAATATATCTATACCACCCCACTCCTTCACAATTTCATCCACAATTTGTTCCGCCAAAGAATACACAGAAGCATCGGCTTTATATCCCTTTGCTTTCACCCCATTTTTCATCAATTCATTTTCCAACTCAATGGCTTTGGTTTCAGAACTCACATAAGTGAAAGCCACATTGGCACCATGCTCTGCAAATTTCATTGCAATACCTCTACCTATGCCCCTCGTAGCTCCTGTTACTAAAACATTTTTATTGTCTAATAATTTCATATCTTATATTTTTCAATAAATGTAAAGCAATTTTCTTTTTAACTACTCAAATTTTTTTGTTGAATATGTCTCAAAATATCTTGTCCTATATCTTTCCTAAAATATTTATTCTTAAAATCAATATATGGAATAGATTGATAACATTTACTCAAAGCTTCTTCCAATGTCTTTCCTAAAGAAGATACAGCCACTACTCTGCCACCACTGGTTATCAATCTATTATCTTTCACACTTGTCCCTGCATGAAAAACATACGACTGCAGCCCTTTTTCATCAATACTAATTTCAAAACCCCTTTCAAAATAATTAGGATACCCCTCAGAAGCAAGGATCACTGTAGTAGCGCTTTTTTCTGTAATATCCATACGATAATCATTCAATTGCCTATGCCATGTTTTATCAAACAACTCTATAATATCCGAATTTATTCTTATCATGATAGACTCTGTCTCAGGATCCCCCAAACGACAATTATATTCTATGACATAGGGCTCTCCGTGAACACACATTAACCCAAAAAAAATAAACCCACAATATGAAATCCCCTCCAATTTCAAGCCATTCAACGTTGGTTCAATAATTTTTCTTATCACCTTTTGAGTCAATTCATTTGTAGATATCCCCCATGCGGGGCTTACTGTACCCATTCCTCCTGTATTGGGGCCCGTATCATTTTCTCCCGCTCGCTTGTAATCTTTAGCATCTGGCAATAATACATATTGATCCTCATGACACAATACAAAATAAGACACCTCTATACCATCCAAAAATTCTTCTATTACAATCGTTTCAGAAGCCTGCCCAAACTTTCCTGCAAACATTTCCCTCACCACTCTATTGGCTTCCTCATAAGAATCAGTAATAACAACTCCCTTACCTGCCGCCAATCCATCCGCCTTTATCACATAAGGAGCAGACAAACCATTCAAAAATACAAAAGCATCTTCCAGTTGCGCCTTAGTAAATCTTCCATATTTAGCCGTAGGAATATCATATTTTTCCATAAACGCCTTGGCATACGCCTTACTACCTTCCAGCATAGCACCTTGCTGAGATGGACCTATTACAATAACCTCCTTCAATACTTTGTCTGATCTTATTGCATCTGTAATAC
>DAHXOV010000169.1 GCA_027364695.1 bacterium | reverse complement strand
ATAATATATCCTATTATTTTTCTATACCTCATTTCACTAGATATTCTACACGCCCAACAATATACGATTACAGGAAAGATCTTTGACGCCTCCACAAAAGAACCTCTTCCTTTCGTTCCCCTCATTATCAAAGGTACAACCATTGGTACTCAATCTGACTTTGATGGAAATTTTATTATCAAAACAAACCAATTAGGCGACTCTCTCATTGCTGTTTATGTAGGATACAAAAAACTAGCAAGACTATTACAAAAAAATACCCCCCATCAAATCGTTAATATGCCTCTTGAATTAGAAGGTGTTTCATTAGAAGAAATCACTGTAAAAGCAGGCGAAAACCCCGCCCACAGAATTATCAGAAATACCATAGCCAACAAAGCTCATAACAATCCAGATAAATTAGAAGCATATCAATATGAAGTGTACAATAAAATAGAATTTGATTTAAATAAAATACCAAAAGAAATGAGAGAAAGCAAGCTAATGAAACCTGTATCCTTCATATTCAAAAATGTGGACAGCGCATACAGCGATGAAAAACCATCTCTGCCTTTTTTTATGATTGAAAATATATCCGAACTTTATTACAAAAAAAATCCTACCAGAAAAAAAGAAATAATCAAAGCCAGTAAAATTACAGGTGTTGAAAATTCCAGCATATCCAGCATTATGGGAGATATGTATCAAAAAATTAATATCTACGACAACAATCTGCTTATCTTCGACAAACAAATGCCAAGCCCTATCTCGTCAGAAGGATTTTTTTATTACAAATACTATCTCGAAGACAGCGGATTCATTGGCAACAAATACTGTTATCATATCCGATTCAAACCAAAAAGAACAGGCGATGTAGTATTTACCGGAAATATTTGGATAAACGATACCTCGTGGGCAGTCAAAAGATTTGAAATGTCTTTACCAAAAGAAGCCAACATCAATTTCATCAATACCGTCAAAGCTACGCAAGAATTTGATTTAGTAGATACCACATGGATGATGGTAAAAGACCGCCTCATCATTGATTTCTCTCCGACAAAAAACTCTATTGGCTTTTATGGAAGAAAAACCACTTCCTACAAAAAATTCGTCCTCAACCAAGCTCTCTCTGATAATCTTTACTCTCTTGGTGATGCTATTGTCGTAGAAGATGATGCCCTCAAAAAAGACGAAATATTCTGGCAACAAAACAGACACGATACGCTCTCACAAAGAGAATTGGAAATATTTAAAATGATTGATACCATCCAATCTCTTCCTATCTACAAAACATGGGTGGACTTTTTTTATCTTCTTTTCAATGGCTATAAAAAATTCAATAACTTCGAAATAGGACCTTATTACAACATGCTCAGTTACAACCTCATAGAAGGTCCTAGATTGAGATTTGGTGGCAGGACCAGTGCTCTGTTCAGCAAATGGTATGAACTCAATGGTTATATCGCCTACGGAACCAAAGATGAAAAATGGAAATACGGACTCGGCTTCAAATGCTTCATTACACAAAAACCTCACCGACAACTATTCGGTATCTATTTCAAAAGCGATTACGAAATACTAGGGCAAAGCACAAATGGTTTTTCCCAAGATAATCTCTTCGCTTCCTTTCTCAGAGCACGTGGATTAAGAACACTTACAAAAGTAACTCGTACAGAAGGATGGTATGAAAGAGAATGGTTCCCTGGTCTTACTACAAAACTCACTTTGTTTGGAACAAGCTATGTTCCACTAGAACTCAACGACCCTTATCTTTACAAAAACTCACTCAATGATAAAATCAAACAAAAAGAAAATATAAAAAATGTAGAAGCCCGCATTAACATACGCTTTGCCTACAAAGAAAAATTTGTTGGTGGCAACTTTGAAAGAGTCTCATTAGGCACCACTTACCCTATTATTCAGTTCATGTATTCTAAGTCATTACCAGATGCTTATGGCGGCGAATACAATTTCCAAAGAATAGCAATTACCTTATCAAAAAGAATCAGAACCACACCCATTCTTGGTTATACCGACATCAACATAACAGGTGGAAAAATTTATGGCATCCTCCCCTACCCTCTTATGGAACTACATGGTGGCAACGAAACCTATGTGTATAACCCTTATGCCTACAACCTGATGCGATACATTGAATTCGTCTCTGACCAATACATCGCTGCAAGTGCAGAACATCATTTCAATGGGTTGTTCTTAAACAGAGTTCCCCTTCTTAAAAAATTAAAATTCAGAGAGATTGCAGGAATCAAAACAGTATGGGGCTCTATCAATGAACAAAATAAGAATGTAATTCTTTTTCCATCTTCTTTAAAAACCCTGGAAACAGGCCCCTATGTAGAAGCTAATGTAGGTATAGAAAACATCTTTAAAATATTCAGAATAGATGCTCTATGGCGGCTCAGCTACCCACTTCCACGTGCCATTGATAATTTCGGCATCAAATTTTCTTTCCAACTCATACTCTAAAATACTTCCATTACCAAAAAATAGCCTCTCAAAAATCTTTTATGATTTGGGAGTCTCTCCTCGTTTCACTCGGCGGCACAGCCGCTGCTACCATATACTCCCACAA
>DAHXOV010000126.1 GCA_027364695.1 bacterium | reverse complement strand
AGGGCATATAATCATATCTGTATATCCTGCGGAGCCAGAGGCAAAGGGGGCGTAGAAGTTGTTAGGTTCCCAGTATTGAAAGGGATATTTGGTATAGTCCTTGTTTTTTAATTCGTATTCCCACACTTCTTTGGCATTATTGGTGAATACTATGGATATTTCTTTGAAATGGCTTGTGAGTTTGAGAAGTTCGTCCATAAGGAGTTTGGCATATAAGCTTCCGCTTGCACCTGTGACGGCAAGGATGAGTTTTTTATTCTTTTGTTTCTGCATAAATGTGGTAGGTTAAGATAAATTCCAGGATGTTGTTGTATAGTCCTTTATTAAAAATGCGGGCAATGGGGTTGTTGTAGTAAATATTGGTAGGGAAGGCAAAGTTGCGAAAGGGTGTATAAGCATTATTGGCTCTTAATTCTATGTTTATTTTATTGTTGATTTGGTATCCAAACCCTGTATTTATGGATAATTCAAAACGATTATTTTTTACTAGTTGAGTAGTATTTAAGTAATTGACTTCTTCGTAATAGTTGAATAAATATCCTATGGAGTGTCCTATTGTGATAAATAATTTTTTTTTGAGGAAGAGAAATTTGATGTTGGTGGGTATTTCAATGAAGTGTAGTCGGAGGAGATATTGAGAAAGGTCAGTGGAGTCAGGGTTTTTTCTGGCGCCTTTTTGAATATAGCTGATACCAATCTGGGGAATGACATTTTGATACCATTTGTAATGTACAAACAGCCCTGTTGTGAATCCTAATTTCTTGTATCCGCTGTAGTTGTCGCCGTGAACTTGACCTCCGGTGATGCCTGTGGTTATACCAAGGAAGAATCTTTTTTCATTGGTTTGAGAGAACAAAGAAAAATGAATGGTAAAAAAGGAGAGGAGCAAGTGAGTGGTAAAAAGGAATGTGTTTTTGGATTTGTTCATGCTTTTGTCAGAACTTTTATGGGTGCAAAGTTAGTGTATTTTCTTTAAAGCGGGCTGATACTTCTATTTGGAATAATCTATGATAATTTGTGGATTTTAGTGTAGTAATAATGATATGATTTTTTATATAGATTAGAATAAATTTATTCATCAAAGAAATTTTGTTTTTCGAAATAATCAATGATGGCTTCTGTAATGAGTTTGTTTTGTTGGGCGTCGGAAAGAGGGGGGAGCTCTTCTACTAATTTCCAGTGTGGCCAGTTGTCTTTATCTTTACCAATGTATTGATATATTCCGTAGGGTTCTAGGAGGGTACATACGGCTATGTGCATGATGGCTAATTTTTCATCTTTATTATATTTTTTGTAGGGATGACCAAGTTCGTTTAATCCGATTAAAAAAAGTATAGATGTGTAATCTGCATCCATTCCAAACCTTTGTTTTAGTTTAGATCTTAGGATGGTCCATTTGTTTGTTTTATTGTTTTGTGTCATAAGGCAGGCAAATTATTTTAGAGAGAGAAGGTATTCAATGAATTCAAGTAATTCTTCTCTTCCTGTTTTATGGATGGCGGAGGTGTAAAATAGGTTGGGGAGTTCTTCAAATATTTTTGTAAATTGTTTTTCGAAGTATTGGGTTTGAGATTTTAATTTTGTTTTGGAGAGTTTATCTGTTTTTGTGAGGACGATTGCAAAAGGTCGTTGTTGTTGTGCGACCCAATGTATGAATTCTACATCCGATGATTGAAGTTCTATGCGGCTGTCTAATAATATCATGGTACATTTAAGTGTTTCTCTTTTGGCAATATATTCTTTTATTATTTTGAGAAACTTAATTCTTTCTGTTTGGGAGATTTTTGCAAAGCCATAACCTGGTAAGTCCACTAAGTACCAGTTGCCATTTATTATGTAGTGGTTAATTGTTTTTGTTTTTCCTGGTGTATCTGATACTTTGGCTAATTTTTTGTTATTACAAATCGTGTTTATTAAGGAGCTTTTTCCTACATTGCTTCTGCCAATGAACGCTATTTCGGGATAGTAAGCTTGGGGGCAATTTTTAAGTTCGCTGACACTTTTTACAAATTCTACTTTTTTCAGTTTCATTGGCTATTTTTTTGCAAAGTTAAAGGAAGTTTTTGAAATGATTTCAGTATTTCATTTTCTTTTTTGGCTTGTATAATAACCATCAATGAGAAAAATAATATAGTGGTGTGGGCGATAAAACCTTCTTGATAAATCACATAGAATTTGACTATCAGCCATTATTACGCAGCTTTACTTATTTTTGCGACACAGAATGAACGATATTTTATTAAATTCATATTTCAATTGCATTGGTCAAAAGATTAATTTTGATAATTCTGCTCATTTGTATATCAAAGATATTAAAGGATCTTATCCTTCATTTATTCTTGCTTATTTGTTTCAGCATAATAATAATAATGTATTGCATATACTTCCTGATGAAGAACAGGCGTTGTCATCCTTCAATGAACTGAATACGCTGATCCCAAATGATGTGCTATTTATTCCTGCTTTGTATTTACAAGACGGGCAAGCACATAAATATTACGAATATAACTTACAACAAAAAATATCAGCACTGCAACAGATAATGAATAAACGTAAAAAAATTATTGTTAGCTTTTATGATGCTATTACTGAAGTTATTTTAAACAAAGAAACATTCTTAAAACATCAATATGTTTTACATAAAAATGAAGGTATTTCTTACCAATTTTTATTAGAATTCCTCCATGAATATCATTTTGTCAAGTCCGACTTTGTCTATTTCCCAGGACAGTATTCAGTAAGAGGGAGTATTATAGATATTTATTCATACTCTAATGAGTATCCTATAAGAATAGAATTAAAAAATAATACGATAGACCGATTGTCTGAGTTTCATCCATCTACTCAAATGTCTTTTCGTTATGTTGACAAAGCATATATTTTGCCTAAAATAGAAAATACTGACAATAGTATAAATGTGTCTATAATTGATTATTTATATGAGGGTGATTGTGTTGTATTAAAAGATATTGCTTTGATTGAAGATAATTGTTCTAACACGGAATTGAAAAGACTTTCCAAGGAGCAAATTTTATTATCACTAAAAAACAAGAATGTAATAGAATATGGATTAACTTATGCATCTGCTGAGATGAACGTGGCTACTAAGCTATTGCCGCAACCTTTATTTGCTAAGAGATACGATGATTTTGTAAAACATTTATATCAACAATTTCAAAATGGTTATGTTAATTATTTTGTCAGTCAAAATAAAAATCAATACAAGAGATTGTTACAAATTGTAGAAGATATTTTAGTTCAGGAAGATATTAAAACGGATGAAGCAGAAAAACTTATTCAGCATTTCTCTGCTGAGATGAATGAGGGTTTTATAGATAATGAATGTAAGCTAGCATTTTATAC
>DAHXOV010000145.1 GCA_027364695.1 bacterium | reverse complement strand
CAACATGACTGTACTATACTCTAAAATAAAATTTATAGATAAAATGGAAAAGGGAACACTCTTCCAAAAACCACCTAAAAAAGATAAAGCGCATGCGGACAGTACAAAAAAGAGTAAAAATAAACCCTCTGTTTTAAGCCAGGTATTGCAGGTTTTTGGAAAAACTATTACAATGGTGAAAACCATTTCTATCTCTTTTCAAGAACAAAAAGGAACGATTATACCCAACTTCAAGCCTTCCTCCCAATACTTTGGCGTAGATGGTACTCAAAAATATGCGCCCGGCTTTGAATTTGCTGCAGGAATACAAAAAGATATTATACCTACTGCTATTGAAAAAGGATGGATCTCTAAAAATATCATACAAACTTCACCTATTACCAAAAATTATACCAAAACGTTTAATTACAGAGCGTCTGTAGAACCACCCGCGGGCATTAGAATAGAAATCAATGGCAACCAAAATTATACTCAAAACCTCTCACAATATTTAGTATGGGACACCATTACGAAACAATATACTTATATCAGCCCCAATGAAACAGGCAATTTCAGTACATCTATATTTACTCTTAATAAATCCTTCAAAGAAAAATGGAAAGGTACAGAGTCACAGTTATTCAATGATTTCATGGCAATACGGAAAGAATACGCACTATTATTAAGCAGCCAAAACCCTAATTCTTCTGGTGTTAAAGCAGATGGCAGTGGAAATAATTATTACGATGGCTATGGTCATACCCAACAAGATGTGCTGGTAGGCGCTTTCTACGATGCTTATGCAGGTAAAAAAATAAAAAATTATAACACCAAAAATCCATTTCCATCTTTTCCAATGCCCAATTGGAATATTACCTTTGATGGACTAGGTAAAATAAAACTATTTCAAAGATGGTTCAAAGCAATTACAATCAAACATAGCTACAAATCTACCTACACTATTGGTGGGTATAGCAACAACTTACTATACAATGAATTGAACGGCTATCAATTTTCTCGAACACCCGTAGAAAACCCTATTATCAATGGCATACAAACAACTCAAAACTTTAATCCTAAATACAATATTACTAGTGTTATTATCCAAGAAGCATTTACTCCGCTTATTCGTGTTGATTTTAATTTTGTAAAACCAGGATGGCAAACCAACTTTGAAATCAAAAAAGATAAAACCGTTAATCTCAACCTCACCGGTCCTCAAATCACAGAAACAAAAGGACAAGAGTATGTCATAGGCATCGGATATAGATACCCAAAATTAAAATTAAAGAAGATCAGAATTCAAGGCAAGATTTTGGAAAGCGATCTGAATATAAAAATTGATCTTAGCTACAGAAAAAATATCAATGTTGTGAGAAGAATTGCTGATGGTGTCACGCTACCCACCACAGGGGCTGACATTATCTCTCTCCGTTCTTCTGCCACCTACCAAATTACTTCTAACATAGCGCTCAGAATATTTTATGATTGGATAAAAAATATTCCTCAAACTTCTGCTACATTCCCTACTTCCAATACCAACGCAGGGTTTAGTTTAAGAATTTCTTTTCAATAAATTTGATTAAAAGAGTGTAAAGATTAAAATAAGGATAAAACTGACTTATTAAAGCATTGCTAAGTGATCTATAAGGAAAATTTTGGTCATCCAATTTTAGGATGCTCCAAAAATTAAATAATACCATCAATTTTTGCCTTGATATTTGGTTTAGGCACTGCACCAATCAATTTATCTACCACTTGCCCATTCTTAAAAAAAAGCAATGTAGGGATGCTTCTGATCCCAAAATGAGTTGGAGTTACAGGGTTTTCATCCGTATTGAGTTTCACAATGTCTACTTTACCGCCATATTCTTTTGCCAATTCTTCAATGATAGGACCTATTGCACGGCATGGACCACACCACTCTGCCCAAAAATCCACTACTACAGGCTTCTCATTTTTTAATACTTTTTCTTCAAAGTTGCTATCGTTAACTTGTTGTGCCATATATTTTTTGCCACAAAAATGAATAAAAATTCATAGTTCATCAAATATTTTATTTTTTATTACTTTTGCAGAAAAATAATAACCATTTAAACTTGATGTTAGATTTTATTTTATATCCTCTTCACTTGATTTTTTTATTATTTATATGATACTATGATACAAAAAGCCAATAATTTGTTTTATATAGGTGATAAACTAAAAAAAATCAACTCACCCGATGATTTGAAAAAATTTCCAATAGAAGAACTTCCTGATTTATCTGAAGAACTCAGAGAATTTATTATAGATATTGTTTCTGTAAAAGGGGGACATTTTGGTGCTTCGCTAGGGGTGGTAGAACTTACCATAGCCTTACATTATGTATTTAATGCACCTTATGATCTATTGGTATGGGATGTAGGGCATCAGGCATACGGACACAAAATACTCACAGGAAGAAGAGATAACTTCCATACCAACAGAAAATACAGAGGCATCAGCGGATTTCCAAAAAGAAGTGAAAGC
>DAHXOV010000122.1 GCA_027364695.1 bacterium | reverse complement strand
GTTTTGGGCCACTTCTCTTGTTGTAAAAGAAAATCTTTCCATAAAAGAAACGGCGCCAGATGTAGTTCCTGCGGCATTTGAAACGGGCGCATGGGCAGGTCTGGGGGTACTAATATCAATGCCTACTCCGCATCTTCTTTTAAAAAGTTGTGCTAATTGTTGATCGGTATAAAATATCCCTCCATAAGAATCATCTATTTCAGGCAACACAACACAATTGGAAAGCGATGCTATCATGAAAAGATTTCCTAATGCAGACATAACCGAACCTTGAGGTACGATATATTTGAAGTTTTTAAATGTATGATAGATATATTCTTCATCACTTGTTATATTTTGTATTTGTTTATACTTATCACTCACCTCTTTCAAGTGAGTAGCAGATGACTTATATTTCTTTTCTATGCGTGCAAATTCTTTTGCCATTCGTCTATGCATATCATCGGGTGTAAGTTCGTAATATTTTCCAGAAGAATCTTTCAGGCAATATTTACTGATCCAAGTATTGGTAGCTAATTCATCTCCGTTAAAATATTTTAAAGTGGCATGATATACTTCCTGATAAGAATAACTTTTATCTGATGTTCGCATTTCTACTGATTTTTCAAGTGGTATATTATTTGTTTTTTTTCTTCTTAAACTTGTTGCTTTAGTATCTTTTACTTGTTCCATCTTTTTATTATTTTATTATTTGAGAATGCAAAGTAAATGTATTTAATTTTCATTTTTCAGGAGAAGAAAGATGTTTTTTCAACAATTTAAATTTTATTTTAACATTGTGTATAAAAATAAGAATAGATTGAATAAAAAATTTTAGTAAAGATGATTTAAATCATAAACCATTTAAAATATCTATCATCCAGTCTTAGCTTTTATTTTTATCATTGGATGTTTCACATATAATATAAAGGTGTATATATGCTTACTATTTATATCTGCCATCATCCATAGCCGGTTGTTCATACTTCAACACCTCTATACCAAACTTCTTCAAAAATTCCACGCCCTCTTCCGTTCCTATACCTTTGTATTCTGCATAACTGTTTTTGTATATCAACTTTTTAATTCCAATACTATAAATGACTCTTGCGCAAGCAATACAAGGTGCTAATGTAACATAGAGTGTAGTACTTTCCATATCAACTTTATTTCTTGCTGCATATAAAATAGCGTTTTGTTCGGCGTGTAATGCTAACGAACAACTCCCCTTACTATCTCTAAGGCATCCCGTTTCAGGCCATTCTTCATCACAGTTGTGCGTACCCGCAGGAGGACCATTGTATCCTAAAGATATAATTCTTGTATCTTTTGTAAGCACCGCTCCTACTTTCATTTTCACACAGTGCGAGCGAAGTGCCAACTGCTCTGCCAGTTGCATATATATGTCATCAAAAGACGGTCTTTTCATTTTTGGACAAAAGTAACACATTTAAATTAAAAACTTGTTTTGAATAATCAGACAATAAGATGTATCTTCGTGCTAAAAAACATGTTTGGTAAAGACAGTAAATTACTTCATCATCATATCGTTAATATCATTCAGCATCAAACTGTAATTACAGGAGATATTCGTTGTAACGGCGATTTGCGATTAGATGGTATGGTAAAAGGAAATATTATTGTTTCAGGCAGATTGGTCATGGGACACGATGCTCATATAGAAGGCATTGTAGAATGTGAAAATGCTGAAATATCGGGTAAAATAAAAGGAGATGTGAAAGTCAAAGAAACTTTACAATTAAAAAAACACTGCCTTGTAGAAGGTGACATTTATACTAAAAAATTAATTATTGAAAACGATGCTGTCTTTAATGGTAAATGTATGATGAGAAAAAGTAATGAAATAAATACCATAAAAACAGAAAGCAATAAAAACATCACCGTTTGAAAGATTACATGAAATACACACAAATAGGCTTCCAAATGGCTATTATCATTACACTCGGCGTTTTTGGTGGAAAAAAATTAGATGCGTATTTTCAACTTCAAGCCCCTGTTTTTACTATCATTTTATCTTTATTATCTATTGCTATTGCTTTATATTTAGCATTAAAGGATTTTATCTTCCCTCCAAGAAATTGATGATACAAAAGATAACGACATACTTATTTATCTTTTTTCTATCCATAGCATTGGTGTGTGTTGCTTGTGTAAGTAATTTTTTTAGTCCTAACGATTTCAGAAAATATGATCAACCAAGCATTTTATTTTTAATAGCAATGTATGTTTTGTTTTATATCATTCATTTCCTAACAGAGAAAAAATGTGACCAAAAAAAACTAATAGCTAAGGATTTAGTATTTTTAGTTTTGAAATTTCTAATTCTTTTGTTTTATGTAGTGTTCAGACAGTATTATATCAAAAATACTGCCGAGAAAAAATTTTTTTTATTACATTTTTTAATTTACGCACTCATACTTTTCACATTAGACACTATTATCTACTATCAGTTAATCAATAAAAAAAATGAAAAATCCAATGGATAAAGATAAAACAACAGAAACCCCTGTTCTTATTGATTTTCCTCCTATCCGAATATCCTAATGTTTCAAAGGTACATTCAAAAAAACAAGAAACTGCTTTGAATTACACTGGATTCATTATTAACCAGTAGGTTTGTTTTTTATCTATTCTCAATCATTTTCAATATTCGTACAATTTCAAATTACTTACATTTGCACACAAAAACAATGTTTGCTCATTCTGATCTGATAGAACATTTATCTCATGCATTCCAGGATTTATTTCATTATCCTGCACATCACATTTCTTTACAATTTACAAAAAGAGAATTTAATGGTGACTATACTCTTACGCTTTTTCAGTACAGTAAAATACTCCACCAAAATCCTGAAGAATTAGGCCATAACATTGGAAAATATTTAATACAAACATACCCACAAATATTCGCATCTTATGAAGTCATAAAGGGCTTTTTAAATATAACCGTAGCAGATCATTATCTTTTATCTAAATACAACAACATCGATGAAAACTGGGGAATACTAAGTCCTAACACATCAGGAAAACTTATCTTATTAGAATACTCGTCACCTAATACCAATAAGCCATTGCACCTGGGTCACATACGAAATAACGCATTAGGTTGGTCTATGGCTGAGATACTAAAAACACAAGGACATCAGCTTATTAAAGTGAATCTCATCAACGACAGAGGTATCCATATATGTAAAAGTATGCTGGCATGGCTAAAATGGGGAAATAATGAAACGCCCGAATCATCAGGTATCAAAGGAGATCATCTTATTGGAAAGTACTATGTACTTTTTGATAAAGAATATAAAAAACAAATAGAAAAATTACTTCAAAAAGGATTAAACAAAGAGGATGCGGAAAAACAAGTTCCCATTATGCAAGAGGCTCAAGACATGTTAAGAGATTGGGAAATAGGTAAACCTGAAATCATTGAATTGTGGAAAAAAATGAATAATTGGGTTTATGCAGGATTTGATACCACATACAAAAGGATGGGTATTGGCTTTGACAAAATATATTACGAAAGCCAAACCTATTTACTAGGAAAAGAAGTGATTACAAAAGGATTAGAAAAAAATATTTTTTTCAAAGCCTCTGATAATAGTATTAGAATTGATCTCACACAAGATGGATTAGATGAAAAAGTATTGCTTCGTGCAGATGGAACCTCTGTTTACATCACACAGGATATAGGTACTGCTATACAAAGATTTACTGAATTTTCAAAGCTGTCTCAACTTATTTATGTAGTTGGAAACGAGCAAGAATATCACTTTAAGGTACTCTTCAAAATACTTGAAAAATTAGCTTATCCGCAAGCAAAAGAATGTCATCATTTATCTTATGGAATGGTAGAACTTCCTACAGGAAAAATGAAAAGCAGAGAGGGGACCGTAGTAGATGCAGATGATTTGATGGACGAGATGTATCTTACAGCCAAACAAATTACAGAAGAACTTGGAAAGGTCAATGAATTAAGCGATGAAGAAAAAAAATGTCTGTTTGAAATAATAGGCATAGGCGCATTGAAATATTTTATATTAAAAGTAGATCCTAAGAAGAAAATTCTGTTCAATCCACAAGAAAGTATTGATTTTGAAGGACACACAGCACCATTTATCCAATATGTATATGCCCGCATTCAATCTCTATTAAAAAAAGCAAATTTTACACATCCGTCTATAAGTACTCCGATTACATTACAAAAAGAAGAAAGGGAAATTATCAAACATTTACTGCACATCCCCGATGTATATGCAGAAGCAGCACAGCAATACAATCCTGCCATAGTAGCCAACAATGTGTATGACTTAGCAAAAAAATACAACCGATTATATCAGGAATATCCTGTTCTCAAAGAGCCTAATGAAAATATCAAAAACTTCCGATTGCATTTATCCTATACCACGGCTCTCGTCATTAAACAAATGCTTCAAAAACTAGGTATTGATCTGCCCAGTAGAATGTAATACTTCTCTTATTTTCATTCATTACTTATGAAAACAATTCTTATCATTCGTTTTAGTTCTATTG
>DAHXOV010000120.1 GCA_027364695.1 bacterium | reverse complement strand
CCGATGGCTTGGTTTGTCTGATATCAAACAACAATGATTGTGATTCCAACATCAACTTAGGTAATACAAAATTATTGAATACAAATGTTAATCCCGCCATCACTACCATCAAAAAAACCAAAGCGTACAATATTCTAAATAAAGACAGACCCGCACTCTTCATAGCTGCTAATTCATAATTCTCTGCAAGGTTGCCTAATGTCATAATAGACGCCAGTAATACCGCCAAAGGAATGCATTTAGGCATAATCGCCAAAAAAGCATAAGTAAATAATTGAATCAATACCCAAGTACTCAATCCCTTCCCCACAAAATCATCCAAATAAGTAATGACCACCTCTACCAGAAAAAATAAAAAAGTACTCACAAATAAAGTAAGTACAAAGGGCGGCAAAAAAGTACGAACCAACAATAAATGTAATTTCTTCACTCCTACTAAAATTGGGCTTAAAGATAATCATTAATTATTTGTCTTTATAGGGAATCATACAAGGGCATACTTCCTCACAGATGCTTTTATCTTCTTTGGATGTACCTCTCAAATTTAAAAGTGAAAGAGCTATTATTTTTAGAAAAAATTGAACTTTTGATTGATCAGACTTTACATTTCCTGTCTCTTGCTCGCCCGATTAAATAATCGAGACTGTACTTTCCGGCGCCATAAGCCATTAACACCATCAGCATTATGATATAATATAAAGGTATTTCATAGCCATTGCCTGCTACAGCAAAGCCATTTTTCCAATGCACCAGTTGAATAGCCACTATCATAATAATTATCAGGGGGAAAGAAATCCATCTTACCATCCAGCCTGTCAACAATAAAAACACCCCTAACATCTCAAAAGATGCTGATAAATAGGCGTGTATAACAGGCATGGGCACACCCATACCCGCCAACCACTCCCCCACACTGTGGATATCCGTCCATTTTGTTTTTGCTGGCTCATAAAAACCATAAGCCAATACCATTCTTACCAATAATAAGGATAAGTCTTGTAATGAATTGAACTTTTTATTGATTTTTTGAAACATGTTTTTTATTTATTCTTTTGAAATCCGATAATGCTTCCACTCCTCAATGCTTCTCTAATAAATTGTTTTATCTCTTCTTTTTGTTCTAATGAAGTTGGTGAGAATAGTTTTTGTATCTCATCTATACACAGAGGCTCATGATACAATGCTTCTATTATCTTCACCACAGCAAGGTTTAAATTTGTAAATATAATATCTTTATTTTCAGGCTGTCTATGCATTAAAACAAAATACTCTCCCTTATCTTGCTCACTTATTTTTATAGGGTGTTTAGCATGTACAGGGTAATGAAAAAATAAAATCTGAATTTCAGGATTTAAAACTAAATTGTCCTTTAAGATATTACCTTCTTTTTCATAATCGGGCATCACTTCATCGGGCATCATAAACATCTCAATCTCCATCCATTCAAATAATAGTAAATCAGGAATAAAAGGATATCGTTCCATCATATCCTTTTTGTATTGAAGCAGATAGTCTTTAAACTCCTTCGGCATTGCCCACACCTGAAAGTTCTGACACTTTTGATTTGAAAAGAAATCATGTACTAATTCTTTCATTTTTTCTTCACCAAAAAAATCTGTCATGATAGGATAGGCATTGCTCACTCCATCCGACACAATATTGAAGACCAAATGTCTATAATACCTAATACCCTTCTCTTTTACACGACTGAGTTTTGAAATAATACCATCATCGCCACCCCTTGTGTATGCTGCCAGTAAAGATTGTTGAAGATATGTACTTTTACTCATCAACACAGTGTTTTTGTTTTTTCTAATATCTTGTTGTAAATGTATTTTAACTGATGAATTTCTTTTTGCATCTCATTTAATTCAGGGATATTAAAATCTCTTTCCAACAACACGGGCACAGGTTTTTGCAACCAATGCATCGTGAATTCAAATAATTCATACACAGGATCTATAATGGGCTCACCGTGAGTATCTATTATTAAATCATCATCTACCTTCAAATGTCCTGCCATGTGGATATATGCTACTTTCTCTTTTGGTAGTTGCTGAATAAACTCTCTTGCATCAAACTGATGATTAAAACTGTTTACATATACATTATTTACATCCAATAATAATAAACAATCACTCTCCTGCAATATTGCATTGATAAATTCAATTTCTTTCATCTCCGCCGCCAAAGACGAATAATAACTTACTATTTCTAATACCAAAGGTCTTTCCAAAAACTCCTGTACTTGTTTCACTCTGCGGGAAACATGTTTGACGGCATCTTCAGTAAAAGGTATAGGTAATAAATCATACAAATGGGCATTATCACATTTTGCAAAACTTAGATGTTCCGAATATACGCTTGCTTCTGTCTCATCTAAAAATCTTTTTAATTGCTTCAAAAAATCGAAATCAGGTTCATCAGGACTACCTATAGATAATGATAATCCATGCGCGAATAGGGGGTATCGTTCTAATTTTTTGTAAAATAATTTTTTCCAATATCCTCCCACATTGATCCAATTCTCTGGGGCTACTTCAATAAAATCAGCATTCAATAAATCAGGATGTTCTTCCCATTCTTCTGCAAAGTCCTTTCTATATCCTATTCCTATCATAAATTTAATTTCTTCAACAATGCTTGTTTTTCTCTTTCTATTTCTTCTTCGCTCAAATTCAAATCTCTTTCAATTTCACTACATCCTTAAACTCATCTAACACCTCGTTAGAAGCTGTTTTTTTCATACCTCTAATTTTAGAAACCCAAAGTCCCTGATGAAACACTCAGGGACCTGGATTTCTCACTGCTTACTTGGGCTGTTCCTTGCTTTTTTTGTCACCACATTTACCTTCACCGCACTTGCCTTCTTTGCCTTTGGCTTTCTTGTCACCACAT
>DAHXOV010000118.1 GCA_027364695.1 bacterium | reverse complement strand
CTGCAGCGGTTTCAAAAAACAAATACTGATGAGACTGATTGATCCACCAACCAAAAATACTATAAGTATAAGCCGCTATAGCGCCTGTGAGAATAAGCACATCCATATTGGGATTTTTATGTACAATAGATTGTACGGCGCCTCTCCCAAAATGATAGACACCCAAAATAATAACAGGAGTGGCTAAAATTAACTGCACATCAAAACGATGCAGAAATTTAATATCAACGAGCATGCTGAATAGCAGAGGTAAGGTCAAAATAACATTAATAATAAATAGATACTTTACTTTTCTTTGATGACGATGAATAATATCTCCATCTTCACTTTTTACATGATAACCACTTTTTTCAATGGTTTTAATATATTTTTCTAACGGGGCGTCTTTGGGTTTTATAAAACTGGCTTCCCCTAAAGAAAAATCAACAAAAACATCTTCGGCTCCATCTTTAATCAAAGCGGTTTTTATAGTATTTGCACATCCTGTACAAGTCATGCCTGTTATTTTCAAAGTGCTTTTTTCATCAGACATAAAATAGAATTTATTTTTGCAAAGTTATAGAAAATTAAGGGCATCGGTTTAAAATAAAAAAACCTTCTTATCATAAGAAAGAATGGTCTTGTTATTCAGATGGTGAAAAAAGAAATTACTTTTTTGCTTTCTTTTGGTATCTTTGTCTGAATTTATCTACACGGCCTGCTGTATCCACTAATACTTGCTTTCCTGTATAATAAGGGTGTGATGCCATAGAAATATCCAGTTTTACTAATGGATATTCTTTTCCGTCTTCCCAAACAACCGTGTCTTTTGTTTCTGCGCAACTTTTGGTTAAGAATGCATAACCATTTCCCATATCCTTGAATACACACAAGCGATAGTTGGTTGGATGAATATTTTTTTTCATATTTTAATTTTTAGGGCTGCAAGTATAATAAAAAATTTGCATTAAAAACAAACTTATTTAAGGTTACACCTGTTTTTATATTCAAAAAAATTATACCTACTTTTGGGAGAAAATTTTAGGTATGCAAAAATATGTATTGTTATGGCTGATCATGGTAAATTGTTTTTATATTTTTTCTCAGGAACAAGTAGAAAAAAAACAAAAAGAAGAACTGAACTGTTACAACAAATGGGCAGCAAAATTTGAAGAAAGAGGCGCAGAAGATGTAAAAGATGGTGTTTATACCGATGTAATTGTAACAGTGAGGTACAAAGGCAATGCCGTTTGTTATAGTGGTAAAGCAGAAATGATAGATGGAGTGATAAACAAGTTTTATATCTTACTAGAAGATGGAAGTTATGAAGAGTTTAAAAAAACATGGAAAAATAATTCTAATAAAGGCAGAAAAGTCATCAATGGAATAAGTGAGACGATGATAACCATTCACAATGAATTGGTCAATATCTTGTTTCCATCTAAATTGAAGCCCAAGAAACCCAAACCTAAATATGCCCCTGACCCTGTTGATGACTAAACTTATATCGCTCCGACAAAAACGCTTTTTAACATCATTGGGTTTGTCAAAATAAAGATGATATGAATATAAAAGAAAAATTTTTTAATCAAATAAAGTTTCATTGAATAAATTATCGTAATGAAAAAACAAGTTCAAAATGAGAATATTATTTACGGCATCAGAGCTATTGAAGAAGCATTAAATGATATATCCAAAATAAACAGCATTGAAAAAATTTATGTAGATACCAAAAAACACCGTTCTTTTGAACGACTTTTAAGCATAGCAAGAAAAAATAAAATTTCAGTTCAATATGTACCTGATGTAAAAATTGAAAAACTCGCCAAAGGAAAAAATCATCAGGGAATAGCTGCTTGTATATTGAGTATTAAATACGCTTCTCTGTTTGAATTATTTGAGTCTGTTTCTGCGCCTGTTCGCCTGATATTGTTTTTAGATAGAATTACCGATGTGAGAAATTTTGGATCAATAGCTCGCAGTGCTTATGCTATGGGTGTTGATGCTATTTTAGTACCACACAAAGGAGCCGCTTCTATCAATGCCGATGCTATTAAAACATCGGCCGGGGCTTTATTAAAAATACCTGTATGCAAAGAACAGAATGTAACAGAGGCGATTCAAATGCTCTCAGAAAAAGGATTTCAAATCATTGCCTGCCATGAAAAAACAAGCCGATTGATTGACGAAGTAGATTTTACCATACCCTCTGTTATTATATTAGGTTCGGAGCACAACGGCATACTGAAAGAGTATTTGAAATATTGTAATACAGAAGCAAAAATTCCTATGAAAAAAAGTTTTGATTCTTTAAATGTATCTGTTTCTGCAGGTATTGTATTATATGAAATACAGAGACAAAATTTACGTGCTAAAATAGTGTGATACATTGGTTTGAACTATCTTTTACACATCATATCAATTTCTGATTTAAATCATTTTTTAAGACAGAAAATACCCTGAATTTTGTAGTAAAATATACAATATGCTGCAAAAGTTAGATGAACTGGCTCAAAACGCTTATTATGGAATGATTAGCATGTCTATTTTAATAGGCAGTGTAATAGGTGGGATCATGGCGATGTTTGCTTTAGAAAAAAACAGTATTTTCTTAATGGCGTTTGGACTTATTTTTACAATGGCTAATTTAATATTAGGCATCGTTCAAGCACCTGCCAAATGGATAGTCAGAGGATTACTCACTTCCCTATTAGTCAATATCTTCATTATACTCATTACATTCCTCATTTAAAATTTATAATAACTCAACGATATCATTTATACCTATCAAACGATTGGCAATAAAGCCTTCAGCATATTCTACCGATATATATCTTCCCAGCAAACGGGCTTTGCTTTCAATGATATTAAAAAAATCCTTTTTACTGATAGAGGTTTCGGGCTCTGTACTATTAGGATTGTAAAATTGAGAGCCGTAGCACTTTAATACTTCTATTTTTTTTTGAAAATAAGGGCTGATATCTACTACAAAACTAGGATCTAAATAATAATCTTGTATATAATGATACACGGCTTTGGGGCACCATGGTTTTTGTTTCTGATCATTGAAAGTAGTTTCTATTTTTATCAATCCACTGAGGAATGCCGCTTCTTTTACTAATTGAGCGGCTCTTCCATGATCGTTGTGCCTGTCAAATGGGGTATTAGTAAGAATAATGTCAGGTTGATATTGCCTTATTTTTTGTATAATTTTCAACTGATGTGCTTCATCATTTTTGAAAAAACCATCCCGCATGTTCAAGTTTTCTCTTACACTTATTCCCATTTTTTTTGCTGCCTTTTCTGCTTCTTTTAAACGTAGTTCTTTACTTCCTCTAGTGCCCAATTCGCCACCCGTTAGGTCAATGATACCAACTTTATAAGCCGCTTCTATGTGTTTGATGATAGTGCCAGTGCAGGATATTTCTACATCATCAGGATGTGCCCCAAATGCCAAAATATCTAATTTCATGCTGATTATTTTTTATTTTCAATCCAGTGAGTTATTTTATCGGATAATGGATTCTCTTTAGAATTATAATAATCTACTAAATAACCATTTTCATCAATCAAGTATTTTTGGAAGTTCCACATGACATTGGAATTGCTTACACCATTTTTTTCCTTTTGTGTAAGCCATTGATAGATGGGGTGCATACTGTCACCTTCGATTTTAATTTTTTCCATCATTAAAAAACTTACACCATAATTTTTTTGACAGAAATTTTTAATTTGTTTATCATCTCCTGGCTCTTGCCCACCAAAGTCGTTACAGGGAAATGCAATGATTACAAAATTTTTATCTTTATATTTTTGATACAATGCCTCTAAATCTTTGTATTGGGGCGTAAATCCACATTCAGAAGCAGTATTGACAATCAATAACTTTTTACCTTTAAATGTTGAAAAATCAACCGTATTTCCGTCAATATCTTTTGCTTTGAATGAATGTACAGACGTTTTTTTAGTGCTCTCATGATTTTGAGAAAAACATCCAAAAACGGACATCGCTAGTAAAACAGATATATATTTCATCGTTCGTTTTTTTACCAAAGTAATGAGTAAATAAAAAGTAGATTTTTTATTTACCTAATAGTAGTTTTGCACCATAGAGTAGTAAAAATAGTGCAAATATCTTTCTAAGGTAATTATCTGAAATTTGTATGGCTAATTTAGATGCAAAATAACTCGCTATTAAAAAACCAATAGCTATTACCATAGCATGCGATATATTTACATTGCCCGCTTTGTAATAATTAATAACTGCGAGGATGCCAATGGGCGGCAACATCAATGCCAATGAAGTTCCTTGCGCTGTTTTTTGAGAATAGTTGAGTAGCATTATGAGCATTGGTATAATCACAAGCCCACCCCCTATTCCAAGAAAGGAACTCACTGTGCCTGCCAAAGCCCCTATTATCAATAAAATAAAAATGGTGTTTAAATCCATGTTATTTGTACTTATCGGCTTTTTCTTTGTCGCCAAAACGAAGATACAATTGTCTTAATCGCTGCTTTACTGCTTTATCGTCGGGTTTGAGCGTATAGTATTCCTCAAAGTACTGTATGGCTTTTTTGAAATAATCGCTGACTAGTGCTTCATATTCTTTTGCTTTTTTAGTTTCGGATGGTGGCAGGTCAGCTAATTTTTTATTCCATTCGTTTCCTGTATTAAAATAGTAAGCCCCAATATTAAACAAAACTGGTTCATTTTTAGGGTTGAGTTCTAATGCTTTCAAATATTCTTTCTCTGCTTTTTCCTTTTCGCCTAATTTATCGTAGATATTACCTAAAACAGCATGGTAGGCTTCATTGTCAGGGCTGGCTTCCACAGCCGTTTCTAACTTTTGTTTCAGTTCATTTAATTTTTTCTGACGGCTCAAAATGTCTATTTCTAGATTAAGTAAGTCAATGTTATCCTCAAAAATAGTTTGTCCTTTATGTAAAAAATCCAGCGCAGTAGAAGTATCACCTTTGGCGGTAGCAAGGTGTGCTATACCTCCATAAATAAAAGGGTCTTTGTATTTTATGTTATAGAGTTGATTGGCTATTTCTTTTGCATTGCTGAGGTTTTCTGCAGCAAGATAAGTTTTATATTTTTCAAACAATATTTTTTCTTTGGTAATAT
>DAHXOV010000079.1 GCA_027364695.1 bacterium | reverse complement strand
GAACATTACTATTGTCAGATAATGAAAAAGTATTGGAGTATATTTTTTGCATGTATAACAAGCATTTTAATGAAGTCGCAAGATGTGCATTTTTCTCAGACAGATGCCTTGTCTTTGTATTTCAATCCTGCTTCTGCAGGTTTTTATAATGGATTTTACAGAGCGAGTATATTGCACAGACAACAATGGAATGGTATTGGCAAAGGCTTTGTAACTTCTTATGCTTCTTTTGATGCACCTATTTATGACAAGAGAAAAAATAAAAATAAAATGGGGCTTGGAGGTTTTTTCTATACTGACAAAGCAGGTGATTCAAAATTTAAAACGACACAAGTAAGTTTTTCTACCAGTGGGGCTATTCAATTAGCGAAAAAACATTTTTTATCCGGAGGCATACAATTCTCTTATGTACAAAAATCGTTTGATTTATCAGCCATTCAGTGGGTTAATCAATACAATGGTAAGAAATACGATGCCAATATCAATCCTAATGAAAATACCAGTACACCTATGACTACCTTTTTGGATATAGGAGTAGGCACGAGATATGAGTACAGGTCGGCAGAAAGAACATTTGAAACAAAAGCATATCAACAGTTTTCATTTGATGTAGCGTTGTTTCATGCCAGTGAGCCGATGTTGCAATATGTACCCTCTACGGATGAAGTAATGAAAAACAGATGGGTGATGGGTTCGCAGTATTTGCAGGATTTTGAGAATAATTCATTAGGTATAAATTTGTATGGCATTTATATGAAGCAAGCAAGATTTCAGGAATGGGTGGGTGCATTTTTGATGAGAATAAGAATGAAAAAAGAATCGCAGATTACGGGACTGCTGAATCAATCTGTTCTATCAGCGGGGGTTGTTTACAGAAGTACAGGATTCATTATTCCGAATATAAGATTTCAATTTTCTCATTTTGAAATAGGTATTTCTTATGATGCTTTTCTTTCAATATCTCAATCTATACCAAAAGGGATGAATGCTTTTGAAATCCAGATTACTTATTCAAAATACAGAAATAGCTTGAGAAATATTAAGTAAAAACGGTAATGAAGTTAAGGAAAAATGGGATATTTTTTTTATTGATAGAAATAGCGGGTTTAGTTGTATCGGCACAAAATAGAATTTGGGATGTAGGTTCAAGGTTTTCTTTCATTTCGCAATATAATATTACTTCTAAACAGTATTTATTGACAAGGTGGAGAATTCAGGTAGCAGAAAATTTTACTGAATTAACTACTTATCGTGGGGATATAGGATATGGAATAAAAATCCTGCCATCACTGAGGATTTTAGCCCGCTATTCATTTATCAACAAGATGACAGGAGAAAATTATTACAGAGGTATTCATAGATATAGTATGCAATTGAATTATAATTATTTTTTCAATAAATACTTCACATTACACAGTAGAACTATTTTACAATATTCTACACATCTTTTTATTACGGATATTCAGGACAATGGATATGAACCCTATTATCGGACAGATATAAGAGAAAGGGCAGGTCTTTCTTACAACTTATCTTCTACCTCAAATATCTATTTGCAGGATGAAGTTTTATATACCCTTTCCAACTATCCTGTAGAATTAAGAAGAAATAGAATTTATGTAGGTTATGAGAAAAAAATAAATGATAAATGGCTCACCAGACTATATTTCATATTACAATCTTCTTTTCATAAGAAAAATACCCCTAATTATCACTATTTTATCTTTGGGTGGGATTGGGAATTTGATTGGAATTAAACTTTTAAATAAAAAATCATCTGATTCAAAATAAAAAGGTGAAGAGAACATTACTATACATTACAAGTTTGATAGCGAGTACAATTTTTGCTCAAAATTCTGGAGACTATTTGTTTTTATCTCCCATGATTCATACTGTAAAAATATATTTTACTCAACCTGCATGGTATGATTCGCTGATCGTATATAAGCCCTTAGATCAGAAGATGTTAGGCAGTGTTGAAATAGATGGTTTTTGGGTGAATTCTGTTGGTGTGCAGTTGAAGGGAAATTCTTCATTTAATGTACCCGGCAAAAAGAAATCGTGGAAAATAGATTTCAATGAATTTGTAAGTGGTCAGAAATTTGACGGCATCAAAGCTATCAACTTAAACAACGGATTTAAGGATCCAACATTTTTAAGAGAAAAAATTGCTTTGGATTATTGCTATAAAAATAATATACCTGCTCCCAGGTGCTCCTATGCCAATGTTTATGTCAATGATACATTATGGGGATTTTATGTGATGGTAGAGCAAGTAGATAAAACTTTTTTAAATAATTGGTTCCCTGAAAATAGTGGCAACTTATTTAAAGGAGACCCACAAGGCACACTAGCATGGTTGGGGAATTTGCCCTCTGCTTATTATACCAAATATGAGCTTAAAACGAATGAATTAGCAAATGATTGGAGTGATTTGATACATTTGATAGATAAGATTAATAATACCCCTACAGCACAATTTTATGATTCATTAGAATCTGCGCTTAATACATCTGCAGCAATTAATACATGGGCTTTTAATATATTATTTACGAATTTAGATTCTTATCAGGGTTCGGGACATAATTATTATGTTTATCACAATTTGGTGAGTAATAAATTTGAAATGATAGTATGGGATGTGAATGAATCTTTTGGAAATTTTAATATGGGTATGACTATCAATCAATTAGAAAATTTAAGTATTTTCTTTATACCCAATCCAGCCAATTCCAGGCCACTGGTTAATAAAATGCTTCAGAATAATACTTATAAAAGTAATTACATCAGCAGATTGTGTAATTTTATTTCTAATGATTTTGATACTAATTATTTGTATCGCAAAATAGATAGCTTGGTCCCTATCATCAGACCTTATGTATATGCTGATACCCAAAAATTTTATTCTAATACTCATTTCGAAACTAATTTGAACAGCAATATTACAGTAGGATCATTTGCAATTCCAGGACTAAAGTCATTTATACTTAACAGAAAAAATAGTCTTGTCTCTCAATTGGCTGCAAACGGATGTGTTTTGGGAATAACAGATATAAATTCTATCAGCCACTTTCAAATATTCCCCAATCCTTCTTTAAATATAATTTATTTAAACATTCCAACTCGTTTCTCTATCAGTCAACTAAGGCTTAATATTTATGATATGACGGGTAAGTTAGTCAAAAGCGATATTATAGATAATACTACACCTTTGGACAAGTATGCTATTTATATAGAAGATATAGATGTTGGAATATATCTATGTAAAATTGTATCAGATGATAAAGTATTTTATCAGGATAAATTGATAATTATTAGATAAGTGAGTATATTTAAGCAAAAAAATATGTTAAGTAAAAATTTAGTAATTGTTATCTTTTGTTTACCATTGGCATTGCTTGCTCAGTGGAATAGTAATTCGGCTATCAATAATTCTATTTGTGTGCAACCCTACAATCAACAAAATGCAAAAATAGTACCAGATGGAAACGAAGGAGCGGTGATTGTTTGGGAAGATTATAGAAATGATACGACGCAGACCAACGCTGATATTTATGCTCAAAGAATTGATAAAAATGGAAATATTAAGTGGATTACCAATGGCATTGTAATTTGCAATTATCCTGCGCATCAGTCCAATCCTAATATTGATTATGCTAATGGAAATATAGTTATTATATGGAATGATTATAGAAATGGAGCTGCAGATATCTATGCTCAAATGATAGACACTTCAGGTAATATCAAATGGACGACCAATGGTGTTCCTGTAATAGTAAAATCGTTGGGACAAAAAGATGGCAAAGTAATTTTAGATCAAAGTAATAATTCTTATATGGTATATCAGGATTCAGCAGCAGGAGAATGGGACGTATATGCTCAAAAACTAAACGTAAGTGGTATTCAGCAATGGACAAGCAATGGAGCACTTGTTTGTAACGCGGGAGATAAGCAAGTTAATCCAAGATTAGAATCAGTGAGTACGGGCGGCATATTTGTTGTATGGCAAGATAGAAGAAATGGCCTTGATTATGATGTGTATGCTCAAAAATTAGATGCTAATGGAGTAAGACAATGGGATATACCAAATAATGGTATATGGGTATGCAGCACTATTGGTACGCAAAGTAATCCAAAAATAGAACCTTTTGGAACAGGCTTTATTACAGCTTGGCAAGATTTACGAACAGGCGCCGATTATGATATTTATGCTCAATATATTAATGATAATGGCATTGCTCAATGGGCGCCCAATGGCAAAGTGATTTGTAATGCATTAGACAATCAAAGTGCTATTGATATGAAAAATAATGGCGTTGATGGTGCCTATATTATATGGAAAGATTACAGAAGCGGGGCTTATTATGATATCTATATGCAAAAAATAACTTATGCAGGAACAATCGCATGGGTAAATAATGGCATTATTATTTCAAACGCCAATTACGATCAAATAAATCCTAACATAGCAATAGATCTAAGTGGAGATGCTTTAGTAACATGGCAAGATTCATCAGCAGGAAGTTGGGATATTGATGCAGCAAGAATAAGTAAAGCAGGAGCAATACTATGGACCACAATAGTCAGCAATGCCATTAACAATCAAACAGACCCCAAGAATATAGCAGATAATAATGGAGGAACAATTATAGTATGGCAAGATAAAAGAGATAACATTCTGACAAAATGGGATATTTACGCGCAAAAAGTATTTAACAATGGAACATTGAATAGTATCAATGAATCAAATCATAACATAAAAGTAAAAGTTTGGCCTAACCCTGCGAAAGATGACTTAAATATACAATTGGTAAATACTTTTCAAAAAGAATATTCCATTTGTATCTTCAATATTTTGGGAGAAAAAATAAACCAAACAGCCTTGTCAGAAACACTGAAAACATTAGATGTATCAGCTATTCCAAAAGGTATTTATTTGCTTACAATATCCGATCACACTCAAGTTATTTATTCATTTAAAATAATAAAGATATAATATCATGCTAAGAATACGAACTATCCTCTTATTATTTATTATTTTGATTTTATCTTCATGCAAAAAACCTTCTGGAAAGGGTGGCAATTCAAGTAGTAAAGGGAAAGTTACACTACACAAATACAATGCTTCCAATCAAACATTTAGTTTGATTTATCCTGCCAAAGATGTAGATGTATATATCATTTATGGGAATGAGATATCTTATGGGGACAGGATACGTAC
>DAHXOV010000071.1 GCA_027364695.1 bacterium | reverse complement strand
TGGATTTGTTTCTGCAATTTGTTTAAAAGCAATTTCTCCTAGTTCCTTTCTAAGTCTAATGCTGAATTTATACTCACTACCCTCTATATTTACCATATAGAAGTCTGAACCAAATAATATTTTTTGATAAATAATTGGCTCACTAAGGAAGATATTTAACACATCTAACAATTCAGGGTCGATCAATTCTGATGACTCTTCTACCTTTGAAATAGTATAAGATATGTCTGCAAATAAATTAGGGTAATTCTTGTTTATTAATAGTTGTTTAATTTTATATATCCAACTCTCCTTATAGTTATTTTCATCGTCCCTATATAATTTCCATTCATCTGCTCCCCCAAAGTGAGCAAAACATAATTTTAACTTTGGGAATTTATCTAAAACATATTTGTAATTATCAGGGTCAGTAAAATTTTGTGCGAAGATTTTATTTTTGGTATTTTCTAGCTGTTTTCCTGTTTTTGGGTGAGTAAGCCAAGAGTCTGGTATATCGCCTTTGTAAAAAATCCCCCCGCGTGTACAATGGGTCATGACGGGTAAGTTTTTAGAAACGGCATATTCATAAACAGGTTCAAGTCTTCCGTCAAATGGATAGTATCCCAAAGGAGGGTAAAGTTTAATTCCGCCAAAGCCTTTATTCTCAATGCAGTCTTTTACTAAGTCTAAAATACCGTTTCTGCGAGGGTCGGCACAAATAAACGGGATTACTCTATTTTGATACTCTGGCTTGGACTTAATTTTAGAAAGTTCATCTAATTGTTGAATAAAATTAGATTTCGCTTTTCCTGCCCCCATAAAATCCATGTCCATTGACAAGATAACAAACTTAGTATCGGAAGGGTAGTATTTCATTAGTCCATTCAGTATATCCTCTTGCTTAGCTTGATTTCCTTGCTTAACAAAGTTGGCATACCTGTCAAACATATCTTTATTACTAAATGGATTTAAACTATGTAGTAGTCGAGCCAATGGTCTAGTCAACGAGTACTTAGTTAAAACCTTTAAGGGAATAAAAATGAAATTATTTGGCACATGATTTAAGGTAAAAATGTGCGAATGGCAATTGTGAATTTGTGTCATATAGAGTTACTATTTATGTGTCTGTTATCCAAAATTGTACCCAACGGTTCGGGGCTTGCCGCAGTGGCGGATTAAAATGCTCATCACCGTCACCCGATACAAAAATATATAAACTGCACTCACTTTCAAATTATTTGTCAGCCGCCATAGTCGCGAAGCCGTTGTTAGCCACAGTGGTTCTTTGTCTGTCTGTGCAAACTTTTCTAAAGAGTAAAGGTGTCTAAATTGTTTGGTGGTTATCAACGAAGAACTTTTTTAAAATACATTTTTAGATATCCCCCCTCTTTATCAAATTTGAAATCTGTCAACCCGCTATCTTTAAAATATTTTTCTAATTCTTCAATGGTTGTCTCAATGGTGATTTTTTCATCTGCACCAATTTGAATTTTTGCCGGTATAGTTTTAGAATCTGTTAAGTTGTAAGTTCGGAACAGAATTGTCCCTGAAATGAGTTTGTTATTTAGAATAATGTTAGAGCCGTTTGCGGTGATTATTTTATTTTTAAAAGGGATGTTGAATGTTCCGCTTTTGATAAGCAGCCCTGAAAAATTAGTTAACAGGGTGTCATAATTGTATACATAACCATATATCGGTTCACTGTTTTCAAAGATAGAATCCAAAACAAACAGTGGATAATTATGAAATTCTAAATTGTGGGGATACTCGTACTTTGCAGTAGTAAGAATTGCTTGGCTGAATGAAAGTAATATTCCTGTTCCTGTTATTTCTGAACGGGTAAAACAAATATTATTCATTGATGCACTAAATCCGTCAATGTTGGAGTATTTTACTCCTGAAGCATCTGCTAAAATTGTTGCTGGTATAAATTTTTCGCCCTTATCGGTTGCAGGTTTATTTTTCAATGCGTCCCATTTTCTAATAATGTTTTCAGAAATATCTATTCCAATATTTTTTGCGGTAAAAGTTGCATTTATTTTCGGATAAATGATTCCCTTGTCAATATCATCAATTGTAAAATTTCCAAGCCATTTGGAAAAAATCATTTCAAATCGTTCTGCTTCTGAATCATTGATTTTATGAATTGTTTTTTCCGATAAAATAAATTCATTCAATACAAAATCGCTGATGTTAATACTTTTCTTTTGTAATTCTTCCTTTATCTTTTTAATGCTTTCCTCTGGGCTTTCATCGTTTAATTTTATTTGAGTTTTATACTCCTGATTTACTTTTGAAAAAAAATCTTTTAAATCTACCTCTGTATAATCAAATAAAACCTTTTCAAGCAATTCTTTTTCTTCAATTTCTGCGATATTTATAAACACATTCAAGTATGATTTTGCAGTATGGTCAAATTCCTTATACTCAAAATCGGGAATGTATTTCTTTATACCGTGTGTATAGTTAATATCAACAGGAAGTTCAAAAATATTTTTTTCATCAGTGCAAGGTGTAAGGTTAATTCCAAAGCTTTTATCAGGATTAACCAAGCGAATCGGCTTATATGCAATGGCTGTTAATGAATAAAAGGCAGCATCACGGCTTGAAGTAGTTTGAAGATTTTTAAAAAATATTTCGTTAAATGATTTTTCATTTCCGAAGCATTGCCATCCAATTATTTCTTTAAATTCCCTATAAGAAACTAATGTTTTGAGTGACGGTGTCAATGCGTTTTGCTTTTCCATTACTTGAAAACACTCACAAGTTGTACTGTTGATTTTGAATTTTTCCTGTGAGTTGTCAGATTTTGAAGTTGTCTGCATTTCTTGTTTCTTGTCGGAAGATTCAAATTTTTTCAAGTTGAATTTTGCAAGCCACAAAGTATAACCACTGTTACTTTTGATTACGCTGTCTTTGAAATTCAGTTCAGTGCCAAACCAACCAAATGTAATTAAATCATTTCTATAAAGTGCTATTGATTTACAGTAGTCAGTTCCTTTTCCACCTCCCGCCTTTAACCATAAACATTCACCTTTTGTATCGTATTTTGCAAAATAAAAATCCGTTGCCCCTTTACTTTTGAAAGAAAATAATACAGGGTTGTTAGAACCAAAAACTGCACCATAGCCTTCTCCGCATAAATAAATATTATCGTCTTCATCAATAAGCATTTTTTCATTATCAATAGAACTCTTTCCTGTAATTGTATGATACCATTGTAATTTTCCGTCTTTGTCTATTTTAGAAAAAAATATTTTTGAAAAGCCAGAATTTGCCGCAACATAAACATTGCCTTTTTTGTCGCAAACAATTCCTTTTCCAGAACCCAAAGTAAACTTACCAATGGAATCAATGGCCCATTGTAACTGTCCTTTGTCATTAAATTTTGCGGCAAAAGTATTTTGATTTGTTTGGAATGGCGGTTGATTATGCGAAACAAATTTTTTACTTCCAAAATCTATTGAAGAAATGAAATTTCCTGTAGTGTAAATATTAGAGGATTTATCCAGACAGATAGATGTTATTGTGGATTGTCCAACCGTGTCTCCTTTTTGTTTCCAAATTAATTCCCAATTTTCATCAAGTTTAAGCAAGAGAAAACTTTTTCTTGCTTCATATTTTTTATCATAATTTCTAAACTCATAATCGCCTCCGATATAGAAGTTATTTTCATTGTCTATGAAAAAATCATTTGAGGTCTCATTTATTTTTTCCGAAAGAAATTTCGTTTTAAGTAATTTTCCATTTTCATCATATTTGCAAATAAAAATTCCAGAAAAATAATTGGGTCTGTTGAGTTTGATTTTTGTAGAATCGGAAGAAGTGAAATACAATTCTTTATCGTAAGCATTGCCCACTGTATAAATGAACCCTTTGTCATCAACGGCAATCTTACAAGGTCTTGAACTGCCAATTCCACATTGCACCCAAATAAAATTTCCTTTATTATCGTGCTTCATTAAAAAGTAGGTGTTGGGACATCTTGAATAACATTTTGTTCCGGGATTAAAAACATCCTTACCTATTTTTAAAGTTTTCTGAAAATATCCGGTTGAATAAATGTTGCCCGATTTGTCCACAGCAACATCATAAGTCCAACTAAAATCTCCTGCTTCATAAGTCCTTGTCCAATCGGGGTCAACTCTTACATTGTTACTTTCAATGTCAAGATATTCTTGTGCAGGCAAATTGTTCGGAAATGCAAAAAATAAAAAAAATAAAAAAGAAATAATTCTTATCTGTCTTGTGAAGGTTGTCATTGTTCGCAGTCATTGTCAATGCGGAACCCTTTTATTTTGTTGGCTAAAATAAATTGTCCCCGTTTACTAATTTTTATTTTATAATTCATTGTGTCCACTTTTGTTTTGCAGTTGTCATAGTATTGGAAATGTAAATAGTTTCCGATTATATTGTCATTATTGTCAAATGTTAAATGATTTTCTTCATTGTATCCGCTAAAGTCAGCAATCATACAATCTTGAAGTTGTCCTTTATTGTTAAAAGTGCAAAGAAATCTGTTTGACCCAAAACCGCCAGAAGGGCTGGCTGTAATATAGAGAAGATAAAAATTTTGTCTTTGTCTATGTGATAAAGTAATTTTAAAATGGACGCAAACTAATGGTAAATTGCTGTGAGGCATTGTGTCCCAATATATTTGTTTGTAGCTCTCAAAATTTTTGACATAAGGTGCATATTTATTGTAGAGCCGTTTGAAATATTTTATTAAAAATGAAAGTTCATTCCGATAAGATTCATCTTCACATAAAATTCTGTTGGATAAAATTCTTCCAGAATCATTTTTGAAAAACATTATGCTGTCATATGAATCTACTCTTTTGTCAATCCAAAATTCATCAGAATTATAATTTAAAAGAGAATCAAATTGTATAGGCGTATTCATTGTTTTGATTGCGTTCATAAAAGTCACAAATGTAGAACTGTCTGTAGTTGTGTCTAAAATTGTCAATGCGAAACTGTTTTCAAAATACCTTGAAGTATATTTTTTTGTCTGTCCGTTTGAATTGTCTGTTGAAATGGGAGAATTGTCATTTTTTTTATTGTCAGAAATTTTTTGTCCGCAAGAAATAATCTGTGAGAGTATCAAAATTGTTAGAAGTTGTCGTGTCATAGCAATGTTGCCTAACTAGTTTATACCCGAAATAAGTTGAAGCAAAGTAGCGCATAACATTCCATTTTTGTTAGGTAAGGCGCTATTCATCTGTATATTCTGTTTTGTGTTATTTTTATTTTTTTTTGATGGTACAAAAGTAGTTTTTTTATTGATAAATTGCAAGAATAGTTTTTTATTGTATAGAAAGGCAGTGAAACTGTACTAAAATACTATTTTTTAAGTTTAGTTTCATACAATTGAATCCATTCTTTTGGTGTTATTTTTGAGCAAAGTGCTCCAATCAATTGGAATGGAATTTGTTCGGGCTTTTTAAATCGCAGGCAGCTTTTACCCCTATCCAGTTTGGTTTTATTGTGTTTGGGATATTCTTCTTTCAACCAATTCATCAGTTGGTCGTTTGCATATAGACCCATGTGATACATAGCGATAAAATTTTTTTGAGAAGCAATACTGATGAAAGGTAAGGCTTGTTCGGGCTTACAATGATAACCTTTGGGATACAAGGTATGAGGCACTACATAACTTATCATTCCATAACTCATGGTTTCAACAAATCCTTTAGGTAAATTTTTAAGGATAGTTTTTCGTAATTGTTGAAATGCTTGTTTTCTTTCTTCGGGGAGTTGTTCAATATACTGTTCGGGGCTTATTGTTTTCATAAGTTTTTTTGCAAATGTAAAATAAAAAAATGCATTCTATTCTTAAAAAAATCAGGAATAAACTTGAATAGCAAATAAATTGATTAGTATCAAAAGAGTACAGTTAATTTTTGAAGAAATAGAGTATTTGGGTAATTTTTTCTTTGAGTTGGCTGCGAGTTACGATTTGGTCTAAAAAGCCGTGGTCAAGGACAAATTCTGCGGTTTGGAATCCTTTTGGTAACTCTTTACCAATGGTTTCTTTTACTACTCTGGGGCCTGCAAAGC
>DAHXOV010000042.1 GCA_027364695.1 bacterium | reverse complement strand
GCCCACTACAGCATTAGATGTTACCATCCAAAAAAGTATCTTAGATCAACTTAAAAAATTAAAAGAAGAATTTCATACCAGCATTATTTTTATCTCTCACGATTTATCTGTTATCGCAGAAATTGCAGACAAAGTTATCGTCATGCTCAATGGAAGCGTCGTTGAAAAAGGCACTATACAGGATATTTTTACCAACCCCCAGCACCCTTATACAAAAGGACTCTTGGCTTGTCGTCCGCCCTTAGATAGGCGTCTCAAAATTCTACCTATCATCTCTGATTTTATGGAAATTACTGAGTCAGGCGATATTATTGAAAAGGAAACTTCCTTTGAACAACTCGTAAAAAATGTATCTGTTTCACAAGAAGAAAGAACAGCACACCTGAGATATATTTATGAAAACGATAAAATACTCCAAATAAAAAACTTACACACATGGTTTCCTGTAAATAAATCTATCTTCGGAAAAACAAAAGAGTGGTTCAAGGCAGTCAATGGTGTTAATTTAGATGTCTATAAAGGAGAAACCTTAGGATTGGTGGGAGAGAGTGGCTGCGGCAAAACGACCATGGGTAGAACCATACTCAAACTGATACAAGCACAAGAGGGGCAAATACTATACAAAAATGAAGAAATTTTAAGATTAAAAGAAAAGGACTTCAGAGCACTCAGAAAAGATATTCAAATCATTTTTCAAGACCCCTATTCTTCCCTCAATCCGAGAATATCCATAGGCGAAGCCATTGTAGAACCCATGGATGTGTTTCAAATAGGCAAAAACGCAACACAACGAAAAGAAATAGCTATTGAATTACTAAAAAAAGTAGGACTTAAAGAAGAGCATTTCAACCGCTTTCCACACGAATTCAGCGGCGGTCAACGACAAAGAATATGTGTAGCCCGAACATTATCTGTGCAACCCAAATTTATCATCTGCGACGAAAGTGTCAGTGCATTAGATGTAAGTGTACAAGCACAAATACTTAACCTGCTGAACAACTTAAAAAAAGAATTTAATCTCACCTACATATTCATCTCTCACGACCTCAGCGTAGTAAGATTTATGAGTGACAGAATAGCCGTAATGAACAAAGGTACAATAGAAGAAACAGGAGACGCAGACCAAATATACTACCATCCTCAAAAGGAATATACAAAAAAACTCATCGCATCCATCCCAAAAGGCAGAGCAAATCTAAAACTCAATGGAAAATAGTGTGAAATAAAAATTCACTGTTTTTTTGTTTACACTATTTTCTTGTCAGAAAAATAGGAAAGTTCAATATATTCTTCTATTAAACGAATTTCCATGAGTACATACTCTTTTTATTTCATAGCCATTATCCCTCCATCTCCTCTGTTTGAAAAAATACACCAAATCAAATTATTCGTTGCACAAAAATACTTCTGTAAACAAGCATTAAAATCTCCTCCACATATCACCATCATTCCTCCCTTTCGCTATCAGCCAAATAAAGAATCTTTTTTATTCCATAAAATACAAGCACTCAATCATCAATTATCTGCACCTACTATAAATATAACACTCAACGGCTATGATGTTTTTTTACCAAAAGTAATTTTTGTCAATATCCTCCCACATCCTTCCCTTACTCAATTATACGAACATACACAAAGTTATGTAAAAAAAGAACTGAATATCATCAAAGATCTTTTGCCTCGCCCTTTTCACCCCCATATTACAGTGGCTTTTAGAGATATTAAAAAATCTTTCACCATCAGTATCTTAAATGACTTACAACAACATTTTCCCATTCACGAGCATTTTACTTATCAACAGCTATCTTTATTAAAGCACAATGGAAAAAACTGGAACGTTATTCTCTAAAAAATAAAACCATTACTTTTGCATCATCAAAAAATATCTTCATGAAAACGATTGCTGTTATTGGATCTGGCACTATGGGCACAGGCATTGCTCAAGTGGCTTTAATGAACCATTGCTCAGTTTATTTATATGACATTTCTGAAAATGCTTTACAAAAAGCAAAAACACAACTAGAACAAAGCTTTAATAAACTATTGCAAAAACAAAAAATAGCTGAGGAACAAAAAAATCAATTTCTTCAAAATATCCATTTTATATCCTCTCTCAAAGAAATCCACCATACTGACTTGATTATTGAAGCTATTATTGAAGATTTAAATACCAAAAAAAAAATATTTCAAGAAATAGAAACCATAGTATCTCCCCAATGTATATTGGCTACCAATACCTCCTCTCTTTCCATACATTCAATGATTAAAGATCTAAAACATCCTGAAAGATTTCTCGGCATACACTTTTTCAATCCCGCTCCTCTAATGCTTTTAGTAGAAATCATCCCTACTATACTTACATCGTCAACTATCGTAAATCATGTCATTCATACCATTCAGCAATGGAAAAAAATAACCGTTATCGCAAAAGATACACCCGGCTTTATCGTCAATAGAATAGCACGTCCATTTTATAGTGAAGCATTGAGAATATATGAAGAAGGTATAGCCGATATTGCTACCATTGATTGGGTAATGAAAAATATTGGCGGATTTAAAATGGGTCCCTTTGAGCTTATGGATCTCATCGGGCATGATGTAAATTATGTCGTAACAGAAACTGTATGGACTCAAATGTATTATGACCCAAAATATAAACCATCTATTGCACAAAAAAGATTATTAGAATCTGGATTGTTAGGAAAAAAAACAGGACGTGGCTTCTATAATTATTCACAACCCATACCCACACAACCAACGATACAAGATTCTACTTTACATCAGCAGATTTTTATTCGCATCCTCTCCATGCTCATCAATGAAGCCGCAGATGCGCTCTATTGCAACGTTGCTTCAAAGGAAGATATAGAAATCGCTATGACCAATGGCGTCAATTATCCAAAAGGACTCTTACACTGGGCAGATGAAATAAGCATCTCTACTATACATAATGAATTGCAAAGATTATACTATTGGTATCAAGAAGACAGATACAGACCCAGTGTTTTACTGAAACATAAAATAAATTCTAATCATAAATTTTTTTGATTGTTTTTTTTTCATCAAATTTGCCTGAAAAAATATGAAAAAAACTTTTTTATTTGTTTTCATTACTGCTTTTTCTCTGTTAATATTTTCCTGTGGAAATAAAAAAGAAGAAATTCCTCCCTCTCCCGAAGGAATGCAAGCCTTAGATCTATCAAAGTATGGTAAATTATTTATAATTTTTGTGCCCGATAGCACAAAGGGACATTTAGAAGTAACCGAACAGCCAGGTGGCATACTCCAAGTAAAAGTAGGTAAGTCATTTGATATGAGCATAAAAGAAGGAGAAGAAGACATTGCTTTCAAAAAAGCAGACCTTGGTAACGACGATGTATATAAAATTAAGCAATTTTTTGTAGATGAGCCCAATACTGTTGCGTGGGAATTGGCTATTGGAGATATGCCATCAGAATGTCATTTTATCTCTGTTCAAAAAGCAGGCAACAGTGCTTATACCTTTGAAGATACACACAATTCAGAAGCTCCTTTCTCAAAGTCAGCCATTGAAAAAATGTTAGAATCTTGTAAAAATATACATCCCGTAAGCAAAGCAGAAAAATAAACTTCTTTTCTTGCAGGCTGATGACATTGACATGACTTTATCTCAACGTATAAAAATATTTACACTCTTATCTTTTTTATTCTTTTCAGTTTTTTATTTCTCTCAAAAAAACAATACCTGTAAGCCCTGTGAAGAAAAGAAAAAGAAAGCCCTACAAAATGCTCCCACTACACGCGTGCTTATCATATTTGATGCAAGCAAGAGCATGAGTGGAAAGTGGAACAATACTGAAAAAATTAATACTGCCAAAAAACTTTGTTCCCAACTCATTGACTCTTTATCTAAAATCCATCATACACAATTG
>DAHXOV010000032.1 GCA_027364695.1 bacterium | reverse complement strand
ATGTGTCGGGTCATAGAATAGGCACAGCAGAGGTAGAAGATGCTATTAACCAGCATCCTGATATTGTAGAGAGTGCCATGGTAGGGTACCCACACCCCATTAAAGGACAGGGCATTTATGCTTATATGATTCCAAAAAAAGAAATCAAAGATGTAAAACGATTACATAAAGAGGTCAATGAAATTATCACTAAAATGATAGGTTCTATTGCAAAAGCAGATGTTATACATGTGGTTTCAGGATTACCTAAAACTAGAAGTGGAAAGATTATGCGGAGAATTTTGAGAAAAGTAGCAGAGGGAGAAACATCTAATTTAGGAGATACGACTACTTTGTTAGATCCATCCATAGTAGATGAAATTAAAGATGGTAAAAACAGATCTGTATTGTAATTTCACTCAACCAAATGAGCTGTCCCCGTTTTGAAATTTTTCAAAACGGGGACAGTATTTTTTACCATGAAATATCTATTAACACCTGTAAATCTATTTTATTAATTTCTTCTTCACTCAATAGACGGAGTAAGTATTAGTGAATCTTGGACTTTTTTCAGTATTTTTGCAAGATTATGAATGATATCTTTAATACAAAATCTATTATAAATAAAGTATTTGGAAAAAATTCATGCTGACGGATCGCCAACAACTTCTTCAGGTCAAGGAGATAAATCTAAAACGGAAATTTCTATTGATAGTTTAAAGAACACTATCCAAAAGCAATTTTCATCGGTTTTGTTGATGGAATAGGTTGGTATGTCAGAAAGGGAGATTTAAAAAGAATGGTAACAGCATACGAAGATGTTTTTACTTTTCACAAGGATGAATTAAAACGATTTGAAAAACTTCTTATTGAAACATTTAAAAAATGATTGAAAAATATATTAATAAAATACATCAAGGTGATTGTATAGAATTATTTAAAAGAATCCCCGATAATTCGGTTGATGTTACTTTTGCTGATCCGCCTTTTAATTTAAGAAAGAATTACACCAGTTATGGCGACAGTCTTGAATTTCAAGAGTACTTGGATTGGTGTGAAAAGTGGATTTCAGAAATGGTCAGAGTTACAAAACCGACTGGTTCAATTTTTCTTCACAATATACCCAAATGGTTAACTTATTACGCCACCTATTTAAATAAATTTGCAAATTTCAAACATTGGATTTCATGGGACGTTCCCACTACTCCAATGGGAAAATCTTTGCAACCGGCCCATTACGGAATACTATTTTACACCAAAGAAGCTAAAGGTTCAAAACTCTTTGAGTTAAGGCATCCACACAAACGTGATAGAAAACAAGGTTATTTATGGAAAGATTACGGTGGGAAAAAAGATCAGCTACATCCATTTGGACCATTGATTTCTGATGTTTGGACAGATATTCACAGAATAAAACATAACACAAAAAGAGACACTCATCCTTGTCAGTTACCTATTCATTTAATGGATAGATTAATTCTAATGACTACTAATGAAAATGATATCATACTTGATCCATTCTCTGGTACAGGTACGACAGCTATTTCAGCAAAACGACTTGGTAGAAAATATATAGGTTTCGAATTGGATGAAATGTACGTTGAAATATCTCAACAAAAACTTGAACAAACAGAACCTAATTATAAAATAGGTGAAAACTGGGTAAGTTTTTATTTGAATAATATTGTTACAATTAGAGATAATGATTGGAATCATCTTGCAAAATACTTTTCAATACCGAATCCATTAAGAAATATTGATTTTGACCGAACAAAATTAATTGACAAGAAATTAATACCAAAAGAAATTGATATTGCAAAAGATATTTTTGAAAACGAAAAAAAAACAACAAAAAAAACATCAAGAATAAATGGAAAGAAAATGATTAAGATTGAATACCCATAGCTAAGTCAAGCACTTTTGCAGGCTGCATAATACATAATAGTTCCAAAATCTGTAAAGATATTATTTTCTCAAACGCACAGCAAAATATATACTTTATTGCCTTATAATTTTTTTTTCTGAAATATATTTTTTATACCAAAGCAGACAGCAAGAACTTTATTATGCGAACTGAAAACTTGTGGTCCCACTTGGGATCGAACCAAGGACCCTCAGATTATGAGTCTGATGCTCTAACCGGCTGAGCTATGGGACCATGTTTTTGCGGCTGCAAATATGATAAATTTGTATGAGAGCTGCAAGAAAAAAATTAATTTTCAGAAATAAGTGCTGCACAAACATATTCTCTGTTCATTCTTGCAATATTTTCTAATGAAATCCCTTTTGGACATTCTACTTCACATGCTCCTGTATTGGTACAACTTCCAAAGTTCTCCAGGTCCATTTGTTTTATCATATTGAGTACTCTTTGTTTGCTTTCTACATGTCCTTGTGGTAGGAGTGCCAGTTGAGATACTTTTGCAGAAACAAAAAGCATAGCCGATGCATTTTTACAAGCGGCTACACATGCGCCACAGCCAATACAAGCGGCAGCTAAAAATGCTTTATCTGCATTTTCTTTTGGGACCAGTATAGCATTAGCATCTTGTGCGCTACCTGTATTTACAGACACATATCCTCCTGCCTGAATAATTCTGTCAAAAGCACTTCTATCTACTGTTAAGTCTTTAATAACGGGAAAAGCATTGGCTCTCCACGGTTCCACTACTATGGTATCACCATCTTTGAAGGATCGCATGTGTAATTGACAGGTAGTAACACCCCTCAGTGGTCCATGCGGTCTGCCATTGATATACAGGCTACACGTGCCACAAATACCTTCTCGGCAATCGTGATCAAATGCTATGGGGTCTTTATCCTCTTTAATAAGTTTTTCATTCAGTACATCAAACATTTCCAGAAATGACATGTCTGGTGAAACGTTATCCAGTTGATAGGTATCAAATTTTCCTGCGTCGTTTTTATTTTTTTGTCTCCATACTTTTAGTGTAATTTTCATAGTAGGATTTTTTTATGTTATTATTTTTTATTTATAACTTCTTTGGGTGAGTTTGGCATTTTCAAATTTTAATTCTTCTTTATGAAGTTCCCACTTGCTTAATTCTTGGTATTCCCATGCTGCTACATAAGAGAAATGTTTATCATCTCTGAGTGCTTCACCCTCTTCTGTTTGGTATTCTTCCCGAAAATGCCCACCACAGCTTTCATTTCTATGTAAAGCATCTATGCACATAAGTTCACCTAACTCAAGGAAATCAGCTACTCTGCCTGCTTTTTCCAATTCAGGATTAAAGTCGTTATCGTTACCTGGTATTTTTACATTTTTCCAAAACTCTTCTTTCAATGTTTTTATTTCCTCTATGGCTTCTTGTAATTCTTTTGCATTTCTTGACATGCCACATTTGTTCCACATTATTTTTCCTAATTTTTTATGGAAATGATCCACAGAGTAGTGGCCTTTGATGCTCATTAATTGGTTGATTTGTTCTTTTACTTCATTCTCTGCTTGAACAAATGCTTCATGATTAGTTGAAGTGGGTTTAGTACGAATTTCATTGCTAAGGTATGCTC
>DAHXOV010000030.1 GCA_027364695.1 bacterium | reverse complement strand
AACTAGTCCCCGCTCCTCTTGCAGTAATGGGTATTAAGTGTTCATTACAATACTTTAATAGATTACTTACATCTTTTGTATTACTTGGAAATACAACTAATTCAGGAAAGAATATCAGGTTTTCTGTTTCATCGTGAGCATAATCAACCAGCAGTGAACGATCCAATAAAACATTATTTTCTCCTAATGTTTTTGTGAAAAAATGAATATCTGTTTCATTTATTTTTTTGTAGTATGGTTTATTCATCTTCTTTCTTTTGTTCTTCTGATTCTTGCTTCTGTTCTTCTGACTCTTGCATTTGTTCGAGTTTTCTTTTAAATAATTTTACAGTAGTTTCATTGCCAATGGTGTATTGGAAAGAGGGGCCTTTATCTACTTCCTGTTTTCTGTTTTTCGCTTTCATTTCTTTGATAGTATTATTAAAATCTTTATTAGTTGATATTACTTTCATAACACCTTTTAAGTATTCAAAATAGTACCATGTAGTAGGATCGGGTTCTAAATAAATTGTCAATTTATCTCCGCCGCTTTTCATTTTGTCTATTTTAATAATACCTGGTATTTGCCTGTATATTTCATTGGATAAGATATTGGCAAGACCTATTTTGCCTTTACTCATCAGTGATTTTGTTTTAGCATCATAAATAAAACTGACATTATTAAAGAAGAAAATTTTTTCTAAATTATCTGGAAATTTTTTGATGTTGCCATATAAGTTCAGGTCAGAGATTATTTTATCTGCTTTTTCTTTGTTCACATATTCAGCAAGGTACTTGGGATAAGAAACAGCACTAAAATCAGTGGGAGTGAGTGAATTTAAGTCTATTTGAATATCTTTTGCCATCATCTTTATTAAACTCTTATCAAGGAAAAAATCTACCAGCAGCATGGTGTGGATAGTGAGTGAATCTTTGACAGTAGAATGTTTGGCATTACCTGCAGGTATTACTTTTACTTGTCCTAAATCAAGAGCCATATCCATTTTCCCTTCTCCATATACTTCGCAAGTATTGACATTAAGAGATAAATAGTTTCCGGGTAAATTAAATTCTGTGAGTTTTTCTTTTGATGATATTTGATATTCTCCTATATCTTTATCAAAGCTGAGATACCCTGAAGATTCTACAATGATTTTATTATTTTTTCTATATTTTGGTGATACAAATCCACTATAAACAGCACTAGTATCTTGAGCATACATAATAGCATTTATTACCGGATTGCCAAACATATCTTTACTTTCAGGTGGCACTGGAATTTGAATATCTATAGGATCTATATCGCCTTCAAATTTTAAGTATGCTTTTTTAATTTTGTTACATGAATGTTCTATCTTAGTTCCCCCTTCAAATCGTAAGAATTGGCTGGATGCAGAGAGTTTCACTGCGCCTGCGAAAGTGAAAAAATCATTGAGTTTAAAGTTATCTTTTTCTTCTATTTTTCCAACAGCTTTTGTTTCACCTGCTGTATCAGGGCGTATGGCATCGAAATAAATAGGATACTGTTTTTCGTTCTCGTCAATATAGAGATATTCTCCACTGGCAAGGTAATCTCTGCGAGAAAATATATTGGCTGTAACCTTTCTGATGTTGTGAAATTTAGTAACCGTATTACATAATATATTAGCATTTTTTAATGTATCCATTACTGCATTTTTGTATATGGTTACATTTCCATTGTCAGGGAATAGTTTAGTGTCTGCGGTTCTGATGAAAGGTACATTGATACATTTGATGATATATTTTCTCAAATTAAATTTTGCAGCAGGAGCAAAAAATCTCAGAGAATCTTGTTTAGGATGAATGCTGATAAACTCAGGACCTTCTATATCCAAATCATTTTCTGTTTCTGTATTTATTTTTTGCTGATCGTCTCCTAGTTCTATATTTTCCTCATCCATATACCACTTGAATTTATCCATGTAGGCAATATACTGATTTTTATCAAACTGTACATAAGAGCCTTCGCCATTGGTGGCAAATTCGCCCACTCTGTTATCAAAATCAACTTTGGCATTCATATTATTAGTAGAAAAAGCCAAACCTTCTTCTTGAAATGCTTTTAAATAAAAATTGCAAGTGTCAGAGAAAAATTTTCTTCTTGTGAATAATAATTTTTTTGCAGTAATACTGGCAATTTTTTCAAATTCTACCTTACCATTGCCGGTTAATTGTTGTTCTGTTAAATCCATTCTGCCTATGAATTTTACTTTTTCTTTATATGCGATAATGGGCTTTTCAAGGGTTCTAACTTGCAGCAATTTATTTTTTGGCATAAAATGTATTTGCACTGTATCACCATGAGCTAAAGGGAATTGAAAAGGATCTTCTTGTTCAGATACATCAAATGTTTGTGCAATGCCATTGGTGGAATCTGGAAAGAAAATCAAGTCATTGGATTGCGCAAGTGCTGTGGAAAATTTTAAATCACCTGTTCCTCTTAGCCCTCGGTTACTTAATCGAATTTCATTTTTGTAATTTCCCGTTTTACCGTAAGTATCATATCCTTCGGGTGGTGTATTCCTTATGAATCCAAGCGAATAGTCGTTTTGTAAAGTAAGCGTTTCTCTAAACACAGGGAATATGCCAGCAGAAGAAAATGTTCCATCAAATCGTAGTCGTTCATTTCTGAAGTTATCCAAACTATCAATAGTAAAAGGATCTATTTTGAAATAAAAATTGTTTCTATTGTACACGCTTCGGAATATTTTTTTGGAATCATAATAAGCGTAACTTTCCTTAAATGATTGGAATATTGGGAATGACGGGGCTTTTCCCCATCCTGATTTATTTTTTGGGGCATCTATACGAAGTTCTCCCGAGGCATCTTCTATTTTAGTTTGTACTTGTTTAAATTTTTTTCTTCCATACTCATCTATATCACCTGTTTCTACATATATTTTAATACTGTCAATGGTTTTCATTTTTACTTTGAAGTCATCATAGTCAAAAACAAAATCCTTTCCGTGAAATTCAAACTTACCAGATGCAACAGTGCCTGAAAAAGTAAAGTTGCGATTTTTTTTGAGGACAATCATTTTCTCTTTTGGAAAAACAAAAACTTTTTGAGTATCGCTCAATAAAATGAGTTTTACGCCATATATTCTCAAATCATAATTGAGCAGGTTAAGTATGGCGTTGTCTTTGCCAGGGTTGATAGAATGTATGGTGAGTCGGTCATAATCCTTTTTATGTTTGACATAATCCATATAGTCCAATAATTTTTGTTTTACAGTCATAATATCTGTTGCAGGATTGTAAAAGATGAGGTTAAAACCGGCTACTTTCATAATAATAGGACGCAAATCATTTTGTAACATATTGACATAATGTGCTAAATCCACTACGGTGAAAGGCATTTTATTGTTCATATTATAGTATTCAAATATTTTTTGAACGATATTAAAACCACCTACTTTAATGGCTTCAGATCTATCTTGTGAATAAAAGTTTTCTGATTCAAAATAGGCTTCTCCTTGCATATTAGTTGGCAAAAAATTGAATTGCATTAATGAGTCCTCTGTGTTCCATTCTATTTGTTCAATATAAATA
>DAHXOV010000020.1 GCA_027364695.1 bacterium | reverse complement strand
CTTTAAATGAACCTAATAATTCCTCTGTATATGCCCATCTTTTCCAAAATTGCTTCAAATCTTCTTTATCCATTGCATGATAATGATCGTTGCCGGATAATGTTTTATCGTGAGTAAAATGCTTCTCAATCACTGCTGCGCCCAATAGTACAGCAATGTGAATAACCTCCATTTCCTGTGGCAGTGTATGATCACTGTATCCAATAATGTGTTGTGAAAAATGTTTTTTTAATCCTTGTATCATTCCAAGATGTGCATTTTTATTAGGTGTTGGATAATTCAAAACACAATGCATTAAAATCAAAGGATTTCTGTTTCTCTCAACAATATCCACTGCTTCCTGAATCTCCCACAAATAAGAGGCACCCGTAGAGAGTATAACAGGTTTGTTGAAGGCGCATTGATATTCTATAAAATTAAAATTAGTAATATCAGAAGAAGAGATTTTGAAAACAGGCATTAAATCATTTAAGAATTTGGCTGACTCAATATCAAAAGCTGTGCTCATAAATTCTATGCCCACATCATCACAGTGTTTTTTCAATTCTTCATATTCTTTCTTCCAAAATTTATCGTATTTCTTAAACAATTCATATTGACTTCTGGTAGGTTCTTTTGAAATGTCCCAGTAATAAGGACTATTTTTTGAAGCGAGTGTTTCTGCTTTATATGATTGAAATTTGATGGCATTCGCACCGCCTTCAGCCGCTTCATTGATCAGTCGTTTAGCTAATTCCATAGAGCCTTCATGATTCACGCCTGCTTCTGCAATGATGTAAGGTGTACTCATTTCTTCCGGGTGATATGTTTGAATAAAATCAAGTATCTTCATAAGAATATAGTTTTTTAGATATTAAGCCTACCATACTGTCCATCCACCATCCACCCACAAATTATTACCTGTTCCATAGCCCGATGCGTCGCTCAGCAAGTAGATAAGTGCAGGCGCTACTTCATGGTTGTAACTCATTCTCTGCATAGGACTATATTTAGCAAAGTTTTTTTCAAAGGAATCTTCATGCTTATTCCATACACCATGTGGCGTTATCATATTTACTCTTACGCCTTTCTTTGCCCAATAAGAAGCAAGGTAACGAGACAATGCATCTATACCACCTTTGCCAGCAGAATAAGCGGCAGGGCAACCAAGAGATGTCCCTTCATATAGATTTTGGTTCGGGGCTACCACACTATAAGTAGATGGCATATTGACAATAGATCCACTTCCTTTTTCAGCCATATAACTTCCAATCACTTGACATAAAAAAAAGGTGCCTTTTAAGTTCACTTCAATGACCTTGTCCCAATTCTCCTCACATACATTTTCAAAAAGTTCAAATTTTAAGTGAGATTTATTTTGGTGTGCTGTTACTAGTCCATCTATTTTTCCAAACTCATGTAATACTTTTTCTTTTAATGCTATAACAGAACTTTTTTTCTCCACCTCTAATTCTATTCCAATACACTTTACAGAGTTTCTGTTCTGTATTTCTTCTGCTGTTTTTTGTGGATGGGCTGCTGGAATATCTGCTACTACAACATTTCCACCAAATTGTGCTACTGCTTCTGAAAATGCTCTGCCTATCAGCCCACATCCTCCGCTTATCACTATCACTTTATCCGACAAGTTAAATTTTTCTTTGAAATTAATTTTACTAGGATCTGTGGTTCTTAATGCTTGCATATATTTTTTATTTACATTTTTATTATATATATTTTCTAAATACTGGCTTAATGGGCGCTCCAACTAAATACTTTTCAACACCTTCCTCTAATGCTTTTTTGTAGGTGTTACATGCCTCATCAAAAGCATTGAGTATTTGTTCTAAATCATTATCCGTATGAGAAAAATGTGGACAAAAAATACCTTGAAATAAAATACCTCGCTTTATCATTTCTTGATGAAACAATGTTCTTAATTTCCATGAATGATTTCCATCACTATCTAAATACGTTAAGGAAACATGCCACGGAAACTGCAATATCTGAACAGAATGTAGCAAATGATGCTTTTCAATCATTTTGTTTGCTTCATTCATATACTTCTTTCCCAGCGCATGGTTGTGTTCAATGACCTTATGTTTTTGAAACTCCTCTGTAGTGGCAATGGCAGCAGCAATACTACATGTTTCACCTCCGTGAGTAGTACTGATTAAAAATAATTTTTCCTGTTCTTTTTTTCTTATTCCGCCTAGTTCCATGATCTCTTTTTTTCCTGTAAGGCAGCAAAAGGAAAATCCATTGGCAATACCTTTGCCCCATGTAGCTAAATCAGGTATTACGCCAAATTTCACCATAGAACCTGGAAAATAAGATCTGTATCCTGTAATCATTTCATCCATAATCCAGACAGCCCCTTGCGAATGCACAAAATCAATGGCTTGTTGTAAATATTCTTTTGTTACAGGGTTAAATTTTTCGGGTTCTGCAATAACGCAAGCAATTTGATTAGGATATTGAGTAAACACTTGTTTTAATGACTCTAAATCATCGGCTTTGAATGTTACAGTTAATTGAGAAACTTCATCAGGAATGCCTGCTTTTACATCCGTACTGCCTATAAACCAGTCGTCATATGAAAAAAAGGGGTGTTCGACTGCTCGTACAACAAGTTTCCTGCCTGTATAAGCACGGGCTAATTTTACTGCTGCGGTAGTGATAGTAGAACCATTCTTGGCAAATTTTATCATATCATGTCCTGGCAAATGATCTAAGAATTTTTCTGCCATTTCCATTTCAATAACAGATGGGCGGGAAAAGTTATTGCCTTTCCATAGTTCTTGGATGACTCTATTTACAACGGGTTCATAGGCGTGTCCCAAACTAATGGATGCTAAGCCCCCAAGGCATTCAATGTATTCATTACCATCTACATCCCATATATGAGATCCTTTTCCATGTGTAATAACGGCAGGTGATAGTTGAGGGAATTGATCATCACCTTTGGAATAAGTATGAGCACCGCCAGGAATGAAGTCATGTATTTTTTTTCTATATTCATCCGACTTTGAAAACTGAGTGATATATTTTTGTTTCATTATCATTGGGGTTATTTATTGAGCATAAGTATAGGTTTTTTTTGGTAATAAACAGGTGTCTGCGGATACAGGCATTATTTAAATTCGTATGCCTACAATACAGATATCGTCTGTTTGTTCTAAATCTTTTTTCCAGTCGCAGTGAATTTGTATCAGTGCTTCTCTTTGCTTGTATATGTCTAATGAAGCAATCTGTAATAAAGTATCTTTGAATCTTTTTCTTGTGAATTTTTTTTCTTTGTTTGGTTGGCTCTCTTTTCTGCCAAACTGGTCAGCATAACCATCAGAAAATAAATATATCATATCGCCTTTTTGTATGGGTACAGAATGATTGGTAAATGGTTCTTTATTATCACAATATCCTACTGTTCTTTTTTGTGCAGGTATTTCTATGAGTTGATTATTTTTTACAATATAAATAGGATTATTGGCACAGGCGCATCGCAACCTATTCGTTTCTTTATCAAGTACCGCAAAGACCATATCGGCACTGTCTTTTACTTCATCTTCCATGTTTTTATATTCTAATACCTTTTGAATTTTTTTTGAGATAAATTCTAATGCATCTGCGGGAGAGTTGACATCTTTTTCAATGAGGGTCTGTTTCATATATGCCAGTAATAATATACTCATAAATGCTCCGGGAACGCCGTGTCCTGTACAATCGCCCATTGAAACCGCATAGAGTTTTTTTCCATCGTTCATTTTTACTTCACTGCTAAAATAAAAGTCGCCTGCAATAATGTCTTTTGGCATGTAAATTATAAATGAATCAGGAAAGATTTTTTTTACTTCACTTTCTGATGGGAGAGAAGATTGTTGTAATCTTTTGGTATAATGAATACTGTCTAATATCTCTGTATTCTTTTGCTCTATCACTTTATTTTTTTCTGCCAGTTCTTTGGTACGAAGATGAACAAGTCGTTCTAATTCTTGTTGTTTTTTCTTTAAATCGTACTCTCTTTTCTTGATGATAATGATGATAAGAGTAATAATTATAATAAGTACCAAGGATCTAAACCACCATTTTTCCCAAAAAGGAGGATGTACGTGGATGTATAAACGAAGGGGTGTATTATTCCATACATTAAAATTATTGGATGCGAAAATTTCTATAGTGTGATCACCCGATGATAATTCACTTAAAATGATATTACCTTCATTTTGATAGTGCGTTGTGTTGTTTAAAATGTATTTGTATTTTACTTTTGAACCATCGCTGAGACATACGCCAAAAAATTCTATATTCAGTTCTTCAAAATTATAGGGTAGTTCATAGGTGCTGTCTTGTTTAAATTGGAGTTCTATGTAATTATTGTTTTGTTTGTATGCTATTTTTTCAATGACGACATGAGGGGGTTTGTTATTATACATTATTTTTTCAGTGGGTATTTTGTAGAGCATCTGTCCATTAGTAAAATAAATATCTGTACCTACCATAAAAGGGATCATATCTAACTTCCAGCTTTCTGAGTATTTTCTTGATTGTTCATAATTCTCATTGAGCAAATCATCGTAGGTGATAAATTGAATACCATCCCATGTAATGAGCCATATATTTTCCTTTTTATCTACAAAAATATTCTCTACATAATTAGAAAGTAAGCCATTGGAATAATTGAGCAAATGATAGTAGGCGGTATCTAATGTTTGATTAAGATGATAAATAACCAATCCTCTTGTATATTCCTGGCATATAATGAGTTTTTTATAAGACAATAGCGGATATAATCGTTCTTTTAAAACAGGTGATTGCAGCCATTGAACATAAATAGGAGATACCTGGTCTTTTTCCCATTCATATTTGTAGAATTTGTCTTTGATTTCAGGAATAAGGATTTGTAGCTTTTCAGGCTCATTATTTAGACAATATTCTATTTTTTCCAAGTTCTTAATACATCTGAATCTATTTGTTTCAATGGAGTCATTGACTTCACCTATTCTGTCTTCTGTTATTTCGTATAGTGGCTGATATGGAAGTGGAAACAGTTGAAACAAACCATTGAATGTAGCATACCATATATTACCTTCTTCATCGGGCATTACTTCTATAATGTAATTATTGTGTTTTATTTCTTCTTTGATGATGGATGGCAGGTGTATTTTTTTTGTATGCATGTCAATCCATCTGTATCCGTTGATGATATAATTATTATATCTGTGTAATGGTTGATAGAGTGAAGAATAAAATTTTTTTCTATCCGTAATTTTTATTTCCTCTTGAATATCATCGTTGATAAAGTATTGTTCTTTGTTTTCGTTGATAATGAAAGCCCCCTCTTCAGCAGGAAGTATAAAGATATTTCTATCTAAATAGCCGTTCCCTAATAATGTAATGTCTGGTATGCTTTTATTTTTTCTGATATATTTTATTGAAAGGTCTTTTTTATTTATGATAATGATAGGATTGGCTAGAATAAATTTTTCAGGAAGAATAAAGTAATGTGCAGAAGTTTCAAAAATACCCGCCATAATGAATGGCACAGCATCAAATATCTTTTTGAATGTATTGTTTTCGTATAAAAACAAAGTTCTTGTGTCTTTATCTGAATTATAAAATGAGTAAATCACATTGCCGAAGTTAGAGCATAAAATATTAGATGGATACTTATAATTTTCGGGATAGTCATCAAAGGTTTGGTTACGAACCCGTTCTTTCTGAAACTCAACAAAACCTTCTTTGAAGTAACGAATTCCGTCTTTATTGGTTACACCATTTTCCTCTGATAGTGTATCAGATAAATAAATGTCTAAATAATTTTTTTTCTTATCTGATATTTTTACATATCCGTACTTCATAGAATAGAAGATCCCCCCATCGGGTAGTTCTCTAATGGAAAAAGCGTTAATTTTATTGACAGGAGCAAGTATAGAATCGTTGAGATAGTGTGTAAATTTTTTACCATTGTATCGTGAAATTCCGTTTCCATTAGCGATCCACAAAAGCCCTTTGCTATCTATAAAAATCGCATCCAGTTGATTACTCATAAGTCCATCTGCAGTAGAATACTTTTTATACCCCCAGTTTTGAGAACATAATAAAAAGGGAGAAAGTAGTATAAAAAAAACACTCAATAATCTAAGATATTTAAATGGCCTATACATTGCCTGCAAAGGTATAAAAATTATTTTCACGTATCCTTAATGTTGTAAATTTGCGCAAAATATTCAAGATGCCTCAGATGGATATAGTCATTAAAAATGCATGCACTCATAATCTAAAAGGAGTGAATATCAATATTCCGCATAATAAATTAATAGTTATTACAGGAGTGTCTGGTTCAGGAAAAACATCTCTGGCTTATGATACATTGTACGCCGAAGGACAGAGAAGATACATAGAAAGCTTATCTTCTTATGCCCGTCAGTTTGTGGAAAGATTACCTAAACCGCCTGTTGATTATATAAAGGGACTTTCACCATGTATAGCATTGGAGCAAAAAATTGGATCTCATAATCCGAGAAGCACCGTAGGCACAGCAACAGAGATATATGATTATTTAAGAGTTTTATTTGCCCGCACAGGAAGCATTATACATCCACATACAGGAAGAGAGATAAAAAGGTATTATCCACAAGATGTTGTTCATTTCATACAAACATTGCCCGCGTCTGCAACAGTATTTATTGCCAATAACATTCCTGTATCAAGAAAGATAAAAGAAGATCTTGAAGTATTGATGAATGCAGGATTTTCAAGAATATTATTGAACGATACTGTGATAAAGATTGCAGATGCCATAGAATCC
>DAHXOV010000015.1 GCA_027364695.1 bacterium | reverse complement strand
AGGCAAAACCTTGAATAGCTGCGATGGTAGGTTTAGAGAAATTTTCAAGGAAGTTGAAAATTTTGAAGTGCCCCTGCGAACTCATTTGCTTCCCTTCTTCTACGGTATAACTGGCAAATTCGGCTATGTCTGCTCCTGCGGCAAAAGCTTTTTCACCGGCGCCTTTAATGATGATGACTCTTATTTGTTTGTTTTGTTCTGCTTCTACAAGTATTTCGTGTAATTCATCAATTGTTTTTCTATTGAGTGCATTTAATTTATCAGCGCGATTGATAGTGATGAGCATGGCTTTATGTTCCAGAATTTCTGTGAGTACAAGTTGTTCCGTAGCAATCATAATTCAAATTTTCTGGCAAATTTGGGTAAAAATTTTTGAACAGAGTAAAAAATTATGAATATTTGCCATTTTTTATATTGATATCATGAGTAACAAGAAAATACAAGGGCAGGTCAATAAAGAAAAAAACTTATATCCTGCGGTAGTAGAGCGTTTGCATCCTTACTGGGACGGGATAAGTTTGGGATTAATTGTATTGGTGGCTTTTTTTATTTTTTCGGATTTTTTGTTGCAGGAAAAGTTATTTCTGTTCAAAGATATTGGTAGTGATACTTTGAATGGTGTGTGGCCTTATCATTATTTGTATGCGAAGTATTTACAGGGGGTGGGTCTTCCAAGGTGGTCTTTTCAGGAAGGGATGGGGCAAAGTATTTTTTCGGGATGGTTGAGAGATCCATTTGAAATGATCGCTTATTTTTTGGGACCTTCAAGTATTCCGAAGATATTTATTTACATAGAGGTTTTAAAAATAGTATTGGCAGGTTGGGTGTTTTATTTTTTTCTACGTATGTTGAAAGTGAGTCCACTTAGTTCTACTCTTGGGGGGTTAATGTTTGCCTATTCGGGGTTTATGATCATAGGTGCGTGTTGGTATTTGTTTACTTATGAGGGATTAATGATGGCTTTGATGTTGTATGGCTTTGAAAAAATTTATCAGAAAAAAAATGGGTGGTGGTTTTTTTTGAGCATTGTGGGTATTTCTATTTCTATGCCCTTTGATTTATATCTTTTTGGTATATTTTTCATTACTTATGTGTTGTTCAGGTTATGGTGGGGGAAAAATTTTGATTGGCAAAAATTAAAGCCTGTGTTTAGTCAGATGATTTTATATGGAATAATTGGTGTTTTAGTTACAGGTCCGTTTTTTTTAGAAACATTGAATCAATTGTTTAATAGTCCAAGGGGTTCGGCAGAAAATTCACCGGTAGTTTATTTTTCGTCTCAGCCGATGTTTAAGTTGATTGATAAGTTTCAATTTGGCACCTTTGTTATGCGTCAATTTTCCAGTGATTTGATGGGTACAGGGAATCAGTTCAGTGGATGGTTTAATTTTTTGGAAGCCTCTGTTTCCTATTCTTCTGTTTTATCCTTGGTAATTTTTGTGATGAGTTTTGTATATTTTGATAAACACGAGCGAAAAGTATTTTTTGTGTTTTTTGGTTTATGGTTTGTTACTTTGATTTTTCCATATTTCAGGACATTGGTATGGGCATTCACGGGTGAGTATTACAGGGGTTATTCTATGTTTTTTGTGATCATTTTTATTTTGTTTTCAGTTTTAACTTTTGATAGGATAATCCGCAGGGGGCAAGTAAATATCATTGCTCTGATTATTTCTTTGTTTGGATTATTAGCATTATTACATTATGATTATTTTAAAGACACTCGCAATATGGCAGGTGGTTTGCCACAAATAGATAGCAGTGTATCTACGATAGTTCATTTCTTTTTGATCATATATATGGTTACTTTATTTTTACTCCATATCATTCAACAGCAATGGATAGTGGTACTAATAACTGTGATTTTGATAAGTGAGTTAATTGTTTTGAATAGGTTGTCTGTTAGTAGAAGAGATGTCATGTTTGTAAAAGAACTGAATGAGAGAGTAAGTTACAATGATTATTCTGTAGATGCGGTAAAATGGATAAACCAGCAGGACAAAGATTTGTTTTATAGAATAGATAAAGCGGGGTATTATTCTTCGGGGGCGATGCATGGTAGTTTGAATGATAATAAAATTCAGGGTTATTATACTACTTCCAATTACAATTCCTTTGCTCAGTTAAATTATGTTCGTTACTTCAAAGCAATGGGAATTATTAGTAAAGACAATGAGGCAGAGGCAAGATGGGTGCCTGGTTTGATAGGTCATCCTTTATTAGAAGTTCAGAATTTAGTAAAGTATATTTTAATCAAAGCGGCTATACCGGTTCAATGGAAATTGATGTTTGACTCATTAAGGATGGAGGGAGATGTAAAGATATTGAGAAACAAATATGTTCTGCCTTTTGGTTTTACTTACAATAAAATAATGAAGTATTCAGATTTTGATAAATTAGTTTATCCTGCAAAAAAAGAGATGATAGGCTTTCAAACAGCAGTATTAGATGATAGTACATACATCTACTTATTGCAACAAATGAAGCCATACAACTTAGCAGATACAAGCATTGCAGAGAATTTTACTTATGATGTATTAAAAAAGTCAAGAGATAGTTTAGCAAAAGCATGTCTGCAATTAGAGCAATTCTCTGAAAATTCTATTTCAGGAAAAATAATACTAAGTGAAAATAAAATTATGTATTTATCTATTCCTTATGATACAGGCTGGAAGATAACTGTGAATGGGAATAAAGCACGGGCATTCAGATTGAACGGAGGAATGACAGGAGTATTTCTACCAAAAGGAGAATATAAAATAGAAATGGAATATCAGTTACCATTTGCTTTAAGAGGTATTATGATGAGCGGGCTAGGAACAATTGTTTTATTGGTAATGGTCATGATGAAAAGAAGAGGATATTGGTTAGCAAATAAAAAATAATTTTTATGCAGTGGGTATTAAAAGAGATAACAGAAGAAAATAAACTTCAAAAAGTAAAATTATCAAAAGAATTAAATATATCAGAAACATTATCCCACTTATTGATATTAAGAGATATAAAAAGTTTTGAGGATGCGAGAAAATTTTTTCGTCCACAATGGTCTGATTTGTATTCGCCGTTCTTGATGCATGATATGGAAAAAGCTATGAATAGATTACATCAAGCCATAGAGAACAAGGAAAAAATATTGATTTATGGCGATTATGATGTAGATGGTACCACGGCTGTTTCAGCTATGTATTTATTTTTACAGCAATTTACAAACAAAAATTTATTGGATTATTATATTCCTGACAGATTTGAAGAAGGATACGGTGTATCTTATGAAGGCGTAAAATATGCGCGTCAGAATGATTTTTCTTTAATGATCATTTTAGATTGTGGTATTAAAGAAGCAGAAAAAATTCATCATGCCCAATCCATTGGAATAGATTGTATAATAGCTGATCATCATGTACCGGAAGGCATAGTACCAGGTGCCTGTGCCGTATTAAATCCTAAAAAAACGAATTGTAATTATCCATCTAAAGAATTAACGGGATGTGGAATAGGGTTGAAATTGATGCAAGCATATTGTATCAAAAATAAGCTGAAAGAAGATTACTGGTCAAAATTTATAGATTATGTAGCGGTAAGTACTGCAGCAGATATTGTTCCTATCAATGATGAGAACAGAGTATTGGTATATTATGGGTTAGAAAAAATAAACAAGTATCCATCGGTTGGTTTGAAGAAATTGTCAGATGTTGCATTTTTAAAACGAAACAGGAAAATTAAAGTATCCGATTTGGTATTTATGCTTGCTCCAAGAATCAATGCCGCGGGTAGGTTAGAGCATGGATCAAAAGCAGTAAAATTACTTATTTCAAGAGATGAAACAGAAGCAGAAAAGTGCGCAAAAGATTTGCATGATGTAAATACACAAAGGCAGGATTTGGATAAACAGACACTGGAAGAAGCCATTCAAATAATAGAAAAAGATGATACATTTACTCAAAAAAAAACAACAGTGGTGTATAAAGAAAATTGGAATAAAGGCATAGTAGGTATTGTAGCTGCAAAACTGGTGGAGAAATACTATAGACCTACTGTTGTGCTCACAGAACACAATGGTTACATCACAGGATCTGCAAGAAGTATAGATGGTTTTGATTTGTATGAAGCACTGCTTTCATGTAAAGAATTTATACATCAATTTGGCGGACATAAATACGCAGCAGGGCTGAGCATTGAAAAAAACAATTTAGAACGATTTGTACACCATTTTGAACAATCCGTTCAAGCATTTATTACAGAAGAACAGCAAGTGAAAAAAATATATGTAGATGCAGTATTAAATTTAAATGAGATTGACACTAAATTTATTAATATATTAAAACAATTTGAGCCACATGGTCCGTCTAATCTTCACCCTGTTTTCTGGATTAAAAAAGTAAAAGACAGTGGAAGAATGCATGAGCATGGCAACGGGCATTTGAAAATGTATCTGACACAACATTCTCAAAAAGAATATCCTGCAATATTTTTTAATGGTATTAAACATTTTGATACTTTCAAAGGGAAAACATTTGATTGCTTATGTAAGATAGATATTCAGGATATTGTAAGTGATGAAGCAGTGTATTCTATCTATATACAAGATATTAAATAAAATATAAAGTATTATGAACTTTCAAGAACAATGCAACGCAATGTTATCTGCACAAGGGATTATTTCCTTATTGATATTATCTGTATTAGAGATTATTTTGGGAATAGATAATATTATTTTCATTTCAATAGTAGCAGATAAATTACCAAAGCAGCAAAAACAAAGAGGCAGAATTATAGGATTATTATTAGCCCTGATGATGAGAGCTGTATTACTTTTTTCTATTACATGGCTGGCATCTCTGACAAAACCATGGTTTAACATAGGTAAATTATACTTTTCGGGAAGAGATGTAATATTATTAAGTGGAGGAATATTTTTAATTTTCAAAACCATCAGAGAGATTGTCAATAAAATATATTATTCAGAAGAATCTATGGATATAAAAGGCAAAGCTACTTTTTCATCTGTTGTTATCCAGATAGTATTGGTTGACATTGTTTTTTCTTTTGATTCTATTTTAACCGCAGTGGGACTAAGCAGAAACTTTATTGTAATGCTCAGTGCCGTGTTGATCGCAATGATACTCATGATGTTGTTTTCTGCGTTAGTAGCAGATTTTATAAATAAAAATCAGGGCATTAAAACCATTGCTTTAACTTTTTTGATAGTCATAGGGGGTATTTTAGTAGCAGAATCGCTTATTTCAGCATACAATTATTCATTGCCTAAAAATCAGCATATAGAATTAAACAAAAATTATGCTTATGTGGCGCTTACATTCGCATTGATTTCAGAATGGATAAATATCAAAGAACAAAGAGTAAAAAGAAACCGATCATTGTTTTTAGATAATGATAAAAAAGAAGGATGACTTTCAAGGATATTCAAATTTTATGGTCACTGATTAGTTGGCGAAAAATTATTAATTTCATTCTATTAAAAATAAGTTTTTACTTATCCAGATTTGTCAAAAAACCTATTGTATGGGCTTATCCAATGGCTATTTCTGTAGAACCTACTACGGCGTGTAATTTGGAGTGCCCTGCTTGCCCAAGTGGATTAAGAGAATTTACAAGACCTACAGGCAATATGAAAGATGAAACCTTTGAAAAAATCATTTTTTCTTTGCATAAATATCTTTTACATATTAATTTTTATTTTCAAGGAGAGCCATTGATTCACCCTAAAATATTTAACTGGATTAAAACAGCGTCAAAGCATAAAATATATACTCTTATCAGCACTAATGCTCATTTTTTAAGCGAAGAGAATAGTGAACAAATCATTCATTCAGGACTACATAAGTTGATTATTTCTATGGATGGAATGAGTCAAAAAGTATATGAACAATATCGTGTAAAAGGCAATGTAAATAAAGTATTGGAAGGCATTCAAAGTATTGTAAAAACAAAAAATAAATATCAGTCACTCACCCCTATTATAATACTGCAATGGATTGCATTTGAACACAATATGGATGAATTAAGTACCTTTATAGAATTTTGTAAAGATCACAAATTAAAATATCAAATTAAAACAGCACAAGTGTATAATACTGCACAATTGAAGAAATTAGTTCCTAAGAATCAAAAATATGCTCGCTATTTGCTGAATGAGGATGAATTGAAATTAAAAAACCACTTGTGCAACCATTGTTGGAGGATGTGGGCATCTTGTGTATTTACTCAGGATGGAATGATAGTACCTTGCTGTTTTGACAAAGATGCAAAATACGAAATGGGAAGTATTAAGGAAAAAACATTTCATTCAATATGGACTTCGCACGAGTACAATATTTTCAGAAGAAAAATACTACAATCCCGCCATAGCATAGATATATGTAATAATTGTTCAGAAGGCTCTAAGATATGGGTATGAGTGAATAATTTTTACTCTTTTACATCCAAAACTTCAAAACACTTAGCGCTTCCTATTGTACCCACAAATTCTGCATCAAGGTCTATTAATCCTATTTTTTTTATTTGTTCTTTATTTAGAGGATATTTTAAGTGCCATTTATCTTCGTCTGTTACAATATCAATGTTTTTTCCTCCTACAATTTGATGAAGTTGCTTTTGTGTCAGAAACAATATGCCTTTTTCCTCTTCTTCTGTTTCAGAAATTAATAGATCGCCGTGCAATTTAAGTTTTGGAACATCCGGTTTGTATTTAAATGGTATTGATTCTTTATTTTGCTCAATGTAATCTATGTTGATCAGATGGATTTCTTGCATAATGGTAATTGTTTTGATA
>DAHXOV010000350.1 GCA_027364695.1 bacterium | reverse complement strand
CTATTACTTATAAAGTACCTGGCAGAAGTAAAACGAATGAGGGGAAAAATTGTAACTGCCACTTCTACCACTCCAAGATTACATAAGCTCGCCAAGCATCTTGGGCTGGAAGTCATTACTGTGCCTATTGGGTTCAAACACATTGCAGGTTATATGATAAGTGATGATGTTTTGTTAGGTGGCGAAGAAAGCGGAGACCTTGCTATCAAAGGTCATATTCCTGAAAGAGATGGTATATGGATGGGCATCACTTTATGGGAATACATGGCTAAAAGTAAAAGAACATTAGAAGCACTCATTCAAGATGTGTATAAAATTACAGGGAAATTTTCCTATTATCGTTATGACTTACATATTGACGAATCACTTAAACAAAAAATTATCAATAACTGTAAAAATGGAGCCTACCAGTCCTTTGGTTCATATAAAATAAAAGATGTTGAAATCATAGATGGATATAAATATTTTTTAGATAAAGAACAATGGGTGATGCTTCGTACAAGTGGGACAGAACCACTACTCAGAATTTACGGAGAAAGTGATACCTATGAGCATGTTATTCAACTATTAGATACAGTAAAAAATATTGTTTTAAATAACTAAAATGCGAAGAATTATCTTGTGGATACCTAATATCATTACATTAGTTAATCTTTTGTGTGGGAGTATTGCTATTGATGCTTTATTCAAGGAAAAATACACCATCGTCTTAATTTTAGTAGCCATCGGGCTCGTTACTGATTTTGCGGATGGATTTGTAGCGAGAGTGATGAATGCCCCATCTTCTATTGGAAAAGATTTAGATAGTTTAGCAGACCTTGTAACATTTGGACTTTTACCCTCCATGATTTTATTTCATTTGGCAGAACAACAAGAACACTCTACATGGAATTATCTTTGTTTTTCAGTGGGAATATGTTCGGCTGTTCGTTTAGCCAAATTTAATCATGATGCCCGTCAATCTTATCATTTTATTGGATTGCCTACACCTGCCAATGCAATGATGATATTATCTTTATTGTTATTTGTTGTGAATGAGGATCCAGAAATAAGCCAACACTCAGAAGTATTAAAGTGGAACGTTGTATTCTTCTCAAGAATTATTTACTCTGTAACATACTTACGGGCATTTGCGATATTATCTTCTGTATTATTAGTGCTTCCTGTACGTTTAATTGCATTCAAATTCTCAAAATTTACATGGGATGAAACAAAACATCAATGGATATTATTAGCGGGGATTGTTTTCATAAGTGTGATATTCGGTTCTATGGCTCTATTCTGGATGATGTTGTGGTATTTACTTTGGTCAATTATTTGGTATTATTTTATTTCGTAAGCAATTGAGATAAAAATTTTACCCACTCTTCTTCTGCATTCAAGGAAGGGATCAAGGTCAACTCTTTTCCCCCTAAATGTTTGAATAATTCTGCGTACTCTATGCCTATTTCAAAGAGTGTTTCTAAGCAATCGGTAACAAAAGCCGGCGAGATCACTACCAGTTTTTTTATACCTTGACCTGATAATTCCTGAATGCATTTGGAAGTGTATGGTTGGAGCCATTCTGCTTGCCCTAGTCTTGATTGGAAACAACTTCCTATTTTGCTTTCATCTATTCCTAATCTATCTGCTATTAATCTTGTAGTATATAAGCAATTATATCTATAACAAAATTCATTTTTTGAACGAGAAGTATTACAGCAATCGTTTAAATGGCAATGTTTTTCGGAAAACTGATTATCTGCTTTATATATCTGCCTTTCAGGCAAACCATGATAACTAAATAAAATGAAATCATATTCCTGTGGCAAATGCTTTTTTATTTGTTTTACCCACAAATCAATAAATGCCTGTTCTTTGTAAAAAGTATGTACTGTTTTGATATTGGGAATGACTTGCCAGTTTTTAATTTTATTCAACACCATCTCCAAAGCAGAGCCTGTTGTAGAAGATGCATATTGCGGATATAAAGGCACTAGAATGATATCTGAAACAGGCTGTTGTTTTATTTCATGTAACACATTTATTAAATAAGGTTTCCCATACATCATGGCTATCTTCACTGCATATTGCTCTCCTAATACTTGTTGCAGTTTATCTTTCAATAAATACGAATAATATATCAATGGTGATTGATTTTGAATTAAAATTCTTTGATATGATTTCAAACTTTTAGGTGCGCGAAATGGGGCTATTATCCCATTCACCAGTAAGAATCTAAAAACAAAAGAAATATCAATGACTCTTTTATCCATTAAAAATTTTCTCAAATACCGGCGCGTATCTGAAACACTCATTGTATCTGGACTTCCTATATTGATGAGTAAAACAATTTTTTTCATCTGTCTAATTATTTTTCTCTTACACTTTTTTATACTCATGCTGTATTTTCCTTTGAGCTATAAGCAATAAAAACACACCTATTGTAATAGCAGAATCAGCAAAATTAAATATAGGTCTGAAAAATAAAAAATCTTCTCCACCCCATATAGGCAGCCATTTAGGAAATGTTCCACTAAATATCGGAAAGTAAAACATATCTACAACCTTACCATAAAACAAAGAAGAATAACCACTACCAATAGACAACCTGGCCACTTCATACTCTGTACTTTGAGTAAACAGGATTCCATAAAATACACTATCAATAATATTTCCAATAGCACCTGCTAATACCAAGGCAATAGAAGCGATGTATAAAACATGCTCATCTTTTTTAATCAATTGTCTGATAAACCATATTCCAAAAATACAAGCAAAAATTCTGAAAATAGTCAGCAATAATTTCCCGTACTCCCCACCCCACTCTATACCAAATGCCATACCTGGATTTTCTGTAAAATATAGATATGCCCAATCCGCAAATTCTTTAACCCCGCCCAAAGGATAATTGAGCTTAATGTGAATTTTAATAACTTGATCTGCCGTCAATACAAATAAGATAATTATCAACGCAACTTTTGACTTATAATTCATAAATAAATGCGTGGCGAATATAGCCATTTTAAATATAAACCATTTTATGTATTGAAAACATGCATATACCTACCATACAGCATCATACACTGCCGCATATTAAATACAACTTTATCATCGGATATGGCAGAAGTGGCATTACATTTCTTTTGTATCTAGTTTTAAATACACCTCAAAAACCAGAGTTACCAAAATTTAAAAACATTCTTATTACTTGCGACTATTTCAGACTAATATAGTTAAAATAGAACAGAGAAAAATATATTTTAAATCAACTATACTTTTTCTGACAATAAACCTGCTCTTACTAATAATTCTCTGACAGACAAATAAGTATTATTCACCACTTCTTTCTGAATGTCTTGTATATTCATCCATTCTGCTTTTTCTATGCCTTCTTCCCGTTGCGGCACAAGCGGATGATGTCCAACCGTATGCATCAGATACCATTGTGTAATTTTCAAAACATAATTTTTATTCTCATGAAAAATGTGATAGGTCAATCCTAAATTTTTCTGTATAGACAAATTAGGAACTCCTGTTTCTTCTTCACATTCTCTGATTCCTGCATCCTGTATGCGTTCTCCTTTATCTATTTTTCCCTTTGGTAAATCCCAATAGTCTTTCTTAAAAATAAATAAATAGCGATTTTTCTCGTCATTTATTAATCCTCCCGCCGCATATACTAATTTAAACTTATTAGGCAAATACATCATCAAAAATGACATCATTATCTTATTGCTTTCAAAAAACATCCAGACATTCTCATTTTCCTCCAACCACCATTGAACAAAATTTTCTATTTCAGAGAACGAAGTATTTGAATGAATATAAAAATACTTACACCCCGTACTTTGTTTGACATTTTTATCACACAAAAACATTGTTTTATTTAAATGATAAATCTCTATCTCCATATTTTTTATTATTATTGCACCCCAATTTTTTACTTTTGATGTATGAAAAGAAGCAAAGAAATATCCCACAAAATTGCAGAATATCTTTTACAAATGAAAGCAGTAAAATTAGATACTCAACACCCTTTTCAATGGAGCAGCGGATTATCATCCCCCATTTATTGCGACAATAGAGTGATATTATCCTATCCAAACATTCGTACATTTATCCGTCAACAATTTGTGGATTTTATCAACGAGCATTTTGGAAAATCAGATGTTATTGCAGGTGTAGCTACAGGTGGAATAGCGATTGGTATATTGGTAGCACAAGAATTTGGATTACCTTTCATTTATGTTCGTCCTGAACCTAAAAAACATGGACTTTCTAATACAATTGAAGGTTATGTTGAAAAAGGACAGTCTGTTATTGTTATTGAAGATCTCATATCCACAGGAAAAAGCAGCTTAAATGCCATTCAACACCTGAAAGACTTTGGATGTTCTATTAAAGGTGTGATATCTGTCTTTACATACAACCTAAAAATCGCACAAGAAAATTTCAAACAAAATAAACTACAGGTGTTCTCTCTTTCTAATTTTGATGACTTGATAAGAATAGCATTAGAAAAAGAATATATTTCCGAAAATGATTATGAACAACTAAAAGAGTGGCAACACAACCCCGAAGGATGGGCAAAACAATGAAAAATAACTCCAGTTTTGAAATCATATCAGAGTGCTTAGAATGTCAAACAGATCAGGAAAAACTATTTACTTTCTTATCTAACATAAAAAATTTTGAGACCATTTTGCCCAAAGATAAAATTCAAAATTGTAAGATCACTGACAATAAAATTTCCTTTGAGATTGAAAATATTATTACACTCACCCTCTATGTCAGCAATTCTTATGCTTCTAACAATCATCCTAAATTTCAATACATCCAATACGCCTCTGAACCCTTTGGAGATTATTATCTCACGCTCAAAGCCGAATTTGAAAACAATAAAAGTAAAATCATCTTATCTGGCTCCCTCAATCCTTTCGTATTGAGCATTGCCAATAAAAAATTATCTCGTTTAGTGCAAAAAATCAATCTGAAGTTATCTGAATTAGTCATATAAAAAAGCCTCTTATATTTCATGCAAAGTATGACACCATTAAAAGATAGAATCATCTACGAAGACAATCATTTAATTGTTATCAATAAACTTTCATCAGAGATTATTCAGGATGATACAACTGGCGATGTCTCATTATTATCACAACTCCAATCCTTCATTAAAGAAAGAGACAAAAAATCAGGCAATGTATTTTTAGAACCCATCCATCGCATTGATAGACCCGTATCAGGACTGGTGATGTTTGCTAAAACCTCCAAAGCACTCAGCAAATTCAATCAGATCATGCGAGAAAACAAAATTGAAAAAACATATTTAGCCATTGTGCAAAACAAACCGCCCAAAGAAGAAAACACACTTACACATTATATCATCAGAAATGCTCAAATCAATAAGTCCAAGTCTTTTTCAAAAGAGATAAAAAACAGCAAAAAAGCCATTCTTCATTACAAAGTAATAAATCATTCTGACAGATATTATCTCCTTCAAATAAAACTCATTACTGGCAGGCATCATCAAATAAGATCTCAGCTTTCTGCCATTCAATGTCCCATTAAAGGAGACATCAAATACGGCTACCCTCGCACCAATCCAGGTGGATTTATTCATCTGCATAGTTTTCAACTCACCTTTGAACATCCCATCAAAAAAGAAACCGTCTTTCTCTCATGTAAGCCCGCCTTTGAAGATAAATTATGGCACCACATCTTTGGAAAAATTTTTCATTAACTTTGTATAAAAAACATGGGACTTATCATTCCTCCTTATAGAATATACATTCTTTCAAAATACCTCAAAACAAAAAAGCAAACCATTAAAATTTTGGATATTGGATGCGGCAGTAACTCCCCAAGTATTACAAAAAAAGCATTTCCAACCGCTCATTATACAGGAGTGGATATTGACAAAAATTACAACAATTCTCTACAGGATATTCAAATGATAGATTCTTTTATTCAGATGGATCTCAATCATTTTGATAGCACTCTTATACCAAATAACGAGTATGACCTCATTATTATGAGCCATATCATTGAGCACTTGACAGATGGAGATAAAATCATACAACAACTATTGCCCAAACTTAAAATTGGTGGTTTTTTTTACATAGAATTTCCATCTGAAAAATCAGTATCATTTCCATCTATGCCCGGCACCCTCAATTTTTTTGATGATGATACGCATTGCAGAATTTATTCAATAACAGAAATCTGTAACTTATTCCTAAAACAAGCACATCCTCAAACACAATGCCCTGAATTTAAGATCATTAAAGTCGGCACCGTCAGGCAATGGATAAATATTTTCTTACTCCCACTAAAAGCACTTGTACATTTTATCAAATTCAAACACTGTAAAGGCGGAATATTTTGGGACTTATATGGCTTTGCTCATTTTGTAATTGCTCAAAAAATACCTCCATCCAAATCCACGCTTTCTCCTATAAACCAATAAAAATAAAATTTCTATCTTTGCACCTCTAAAATTAATATCTTATGTCAGTTAAAACATCCAATTCATTTATTTCTTACAAAGTAAAAGATCTTTCCTTAGCAGAATGGGGAAGAAAAGAAATTAAACTTGCAGAATATGAAATGCCTGGTTTAATGGAACTCCGTAGAATATATGGGCACAAAAAGCCCCTTAAAGGCGCCAGAATTGCAGGATGCTTACACATGACCATACAAACGGCTGTACTCATTGAAACCCTTATTGAATTAGGGGCAGAAGTAACATGGAGTTCTTGCAATATCTTCTCTACTCAAGACCACGCCGCTGCAGCCATTGCCGCCCGTAATGATGTCCAAGTATATGCATGGAAAGGCATGACCGAAGAAGATTTTTATTGGTGCATAGAACAAACTTTATTCTTTGGATCAGAAAGAAAGCCCCTCAACATGATATTAGATGATGGTGGCGACCTCACCAATATGGTATTAGATAAATATCCCGAACTCCTACCAGGCATTCGCGGGATAAGTGAAGAAACCACCACAGGCGTGCATCGTTTGTATGAAAGAATGCGTAAAGGCACTTTATCTCTACCTGCTATCAATGTCAATGACTCCGTTACCAAATCAAAATTTGACAATAAATATGGATGTCGTGAATCGCTGGTAGATGCTATCCGGAGAGCCACGGATCTTATGCTTGCAGGAAAAGTAGCGGTAGTAGCCGGTTATGGAGATGTGGGCAAAGGTTCTGCTCAATCTCTCAGCTCACAAGGAGTTAGGGTCATCGTTACAGAAATAGACCCTATCTGTGCTTTACAAGCGTGTATGGATGGCTATCAAGTGATGAAAATGAATAATGCTGTACCACTCGCCGACATCATTGTTACTGCCACAGGAAACAGAGATATTATTACAGAAAAACATTTTAAGAAAGTGAAACACAATGCGATTGTTTGCAACATCGGACATTTTGATACAGAAATAGATATGGCATGGCTCAACAAAAACTACGGACAAACAAAAGAAACCATCAAGCCACAAGTAGATAAATATACCATTGATAGTAAAGATATTATTGTGCTTGCAGAAGGCAGATTGGTGAATCTTGGTTGTGCCACAGGACACCCTTCATTTGTAATGAGCAACTCTTTTACCAACCAAACGCTTGCACAGATAGAATTATGGACCAATCGTGAGAAATATGAAAATAAAGTGTACACATTACCTAAACACTTAGATGAGATGGTAGCAAAATTGCATTTGAATAAATTAGGCGCAGAGTTAGAGGAACTCACTGACACTCAAGCAGAATACATAGGAGTAAATAAGAGTGGCCCTTTCAAAAGCGAGTGGTATAGATACTAGTACAAGAAGGGGGCGGAGTATAAAATAATATTGAAATAAAAGAAAGTATAAAGTGTGGTTTTTATTACTCCTTGAAAATGAAGGTGTTTTGTTCTCCTGTGGATAGTTTAAATCCTCGGTACATGCCGGTAGTGTTGAAGTCCATGCTTATATTACCGTTTTTGTCGATGCCTATGATACCGCCTGTGCCGCCATTTGGAAGTAATTCGTCGAATAGTATCTCGTGCATCGCTTGTGGCAAGGGTTTATTTTGATACAACATTTTAGTGTGTATGGTGTGAGCGACTACATAGCGGATGAAGT
>DAHXOV010000342.1 GCA_027364695.1 bacterium | reverse complement strand
GATCAAAATTTATGTGGTATGCAAAAACAATATCTTATACCTACTAACATACAAGATGCACTCAATCTTGCTGCTAGCTATCCAGAGGCTAAATATATCGCAGGTGGTACCGACGCCCTTGTCCATTACAAACAAAAAAATTTAGCAATCAATACTTTCATAGATATTACAAACATATCAGAATTAAAAGGAATTTCTGTTTCAAATGAAGAAATCATCATTGACTCGTGCACCACTTTAGATAACATTGCATCACATCCACTTATTCAAGAGTACTATCCTATTTTAATTCAAGCTGCAAAATCAGTGGCTTCCCCCGTTATTAGATTAAATGCTACCATTGGCGGAAATCTGTTCTGTGAAAACAGATGTGTCTTCTTTAATCAATCTGAATGGTGGAGAAACAGTATAGGTAACTGCTTAAAATCTAATGGTGACATCTGCATAGCAACAGGAGGAAAGAAAAATTGTTTTTCAAAATCCTCTTCCGATATAGCACCTGCGCTGATGATTTCTGATGCACAGGTATCCATTGCTTCCCCTAAGGTTACAAAACTTAATAAAATTCCACTGTATCATATATATTCTGGCAATGGGCTATCACCTTATAACATACAAGCGAATGAACTCTTGCTGTCCATTCATTTACCTATAAAGAAAACAAATCCATTTCTCTTCTACAAATTAAGACAAAGAAAAAGCATGGATTTCAGCTCTCTCACGATCGCTTGCGGTTTAGATGATCAAAATAAAAAATTTAAAATAAGCATCGGTAGTGCAGACCCTGCGCCCATTTTATGGATATATGACCTCAATCAAAATCAAAAAGAAAATTTTGAAACATGGGTTATCAATAAGGTAAAAAAAGTGAGAATGGTAGATAATGATTTTTTCTCCCGCAACTATAGAAAAGAAATGCTACTGTATCAAATACTCAGCTTTTACAATAAAGCATGTTTTTAATATTATCCATCTTAACATATTCCTACACTCCATTGCTTGGTTACAAAAAGTACGAAAATGGTTTCCCATCATGTATTTGTTTTATGTGAAAAATACATCACTTAACATATTTTATTTGTTATCATATACCAAAAAATAGGTATATTTGCAGTTGATAAGTATTTAGAATAAATCTAAACAAAAAATATTTATGATAACCATTACTGAAAGAGCCAAAAACAAAGCAATAGAACTGATACAAAAAGAAAATAAAAACATGGATACTTTTATTCGTGTATCTGTGGAAGGCGGAGGATGCTCAGGACTTACCTACAAATTAGAATTTGATCACCAACTTCACGACAATGATAAAGTATTTGAGGATAAGGGTATTCAAATAGTGGTAGATAAAAAAAGTTTTTTATACCTTATTGGTACAGAACTTGACTATACCGATGGATTAAACGGGAAAGGCTTTGTATTCAACAATCCAAACGCTGCAAGAACCTGTGGCTGTGGAGAAAGTTTTGCTCTTTAATTGTTATTCAAAAACTATGTCCAACAAAATCATTCAAGAAAAAATTAATAAAGATTACGAATGGGGGTGGTCTTTTGATATAGAATCAGAAATTGCCCCAAAAGGGTTAAATGAAGAAATCATTCGTTTTATCTCATACAAAAAAAATGAACCCGAATGGCTGCTTGACATCCGTCTCAAATCATTTAGATATTGGAAAGAACTAAATCATCCACACTGGGCGCATATCAATTTTCAAATTCCCGACTTTCAGGACATCATTTACTATGCTGCTCCCAAAAAGAAAACCCTTAGTAGCTTAGATGAAGTAGATCCAGAAATTATTAAAATGTTTGAGCGTCTTGGTATTCCATTAGAAGAACAAAAAGTACTTGCAGGTGTTACCCCAAATGTAGCCATAGATGCCGTGTTAGACAGTATCTCTGTAAAAACAACATTCAGAGAAGTCCTTGCAGAAAAAGGTATCATCTTTTGCTCCTTTAGCGAAGCCGTACAAAATTATCCTGATATAGTAAAGAAATACTTTGGTAGTGTGGTACCTTATACCGACAACTTCTATGCGGCGCTCAATTCTGCTGTGTTCTCAGATGGCTCTTTTTGCTATATACCAAAAGGTGTAAGATGTCCAATGGAACTTTCTACTTATTTTAGGATAAATACTGCTGGTACAGGGCAATTTGAACGTACACTGATCATTGCTGATGAAGATAGTTATGTGAGTTATTTAGAAGGCTGTACGGCACCTCGCAGAGATGAAAACCAACTACATGCTGCTGTTGTAGAGATTATTGCACATAAAAATGCAGAAGTAAAATACAGCACTGTTCAAAACTGGTTCCCTGGTAATAAAGATGGTAAGGGAGGTGTGTTTAATTTTGTTACAAAAAGAGGAATTTGTTTGGAAGATAATTCTAAAATCAGCTGGACCCAAGTAGAAACAGGATCATCTATTACTTGGAAATACCCTTCTGTTATTCTCAAAGGAAATAATAGTGTTGGTGAATTTTATTCTATCGCTTTGACAAACAACTATCAACAAGCAGATACAGGTACAAAAATGATTCATATAGGAAAAAACACTCGCTCTACCATTGTATCAAAAGGTATTGCAGCAGGATATAGCCAAAATACATATAGAGGTTTAGTACAAATTAGAAAAGGAACTGAAAAATCTCGTAACTTCTCACAATGTGATAGTTTATTACTTTCTGATACCTGCGGTGCTCATACTTTCCCATACATTGAAGTAAAAGACATATCTGCCATAGTGGAACACGAAGCTACGACTGGCAAAATATCTGAAGAGCAACTTTTTTATTGTATTCAAAGAGGTATTGATAAAGAAAAAGCCATCTCTATTATTGTTAATGGTTATTGCAAGGATATTCTCAATAAACTTCCTATGGAATTTGCGGTAGAGGCGCAGAAATTACTGGAAATTAGTTTAGAGGGAAGTGTAGGATGATTCAAAAATGCATCATATAAATAAAATAATTTAATTCATCAAATTATGTCAGCTTTATTGTCAATTAAAAACTTACATGTATCGGTAAATGGTAATGAAATTCTAAAAGGATTCAATCTTGTGATACAAAGAGGGGAAATACATGCCATTATGGGTCCAAATGGCTCTGGTAAATCTACACTTTCGTATGTTCTTGCAGGCAAAGAAGAATATGAGATGACGGAGGGAGAAATTATATTCAATGGAAAAAATATTCTTGATTTAACTCCCGAAGAGAGAGCAAGAGAAGGACTATTCCTGGCATTCCAATACCCTATAGAAATACCAGGTGTGAACAATGTTCACTTTCTACGTACTGCTTTGAATAGCATTAGACAACATAAAGGACTTGAACCTATTGATACATCTGAATTTCTTAAATTAGTAAAAGAAAAACAGAAATCACTGGCACTTCCTTCTAATCTTATCAACCGTTCTCTTAATGATGGATTCAGTGGTGGCGAAAAAAAGAAAAATGAAATTTTTCAACTTTCTATACTCAACCCCTTGCTTGCTATATTAGATGAAACAGACTCTGGTCTTGACATTGATGCGCTCAAAATAGTTGCACAAGGAGTAAATAGTTATCACAACAAAGAAAATGCAGTATTAGTAATTACGCATTATCAACGCTTATTGGATTATATAGTTCCTGATTTTGTTCATATCTTATACAAAGGAAAAATTATCAAAAGCGGCGATAAAACATTAGCATTAGAACTAGAAAAAACAGGTTACGAATCATTTAAAGTATAATGTACATAAAAACGTATTCAATGAATATTACTACTACCCAACATAATACATTTCTCCACGAATGGCTTCAACAAATTAAGACAAAAGTAAATTTTATTCCTGATAAGATATTGGTAGAAGCCCTACAATACTTAGAAGAACAAGGTATTCCTGATATTAAAAATGAAGTATATAGATATATTCCCATTGAAAATATTTTAAAAAGACATTTTAAAAAAATCATTACACAAACATCATCAAACAAAATAAAACCGACCATTCAATTTACCAATTTCAATCAAATCATTCTCTCGGAACATTACAATGATATATCATTTATTAAAGAAAGTGGTATCAGTATATTTCAATCCAACAATATACCTGTGGAGTTGGCTGAATATATTGGCAAAAGCCAATTACATCAAAATGATTTTTTCGCTGCTTTAAATACTGCTTACTGTGAAAATTTTATTGTTGTTTGTATTGAAAAATCTCTGCAATATCCGCTACATATACATCATATTCTAACGTCTGTCTCTAATTTCTCGCAAAATAGAATTTTATTTTTAGTAAATCATAATATAGAGCTGACTGTTTTTGAAACATACCAAACTGAAAATCTATCTCATCCATATTTATACAATGTACTATC
>DAHXOV010000341.1 GCA_027364695.1 bacterium | reverse complement strand
GTGTATGAAACCAATGTCTTTGCTCCAATGCATCTCATACAAGCCACACTTCCCTACTTAAAAAGGTCTCCACACGCTCATATAGTTAATATCACAAGTATGGGAGCTATCACAGGCACACAAAAATTTCCAGGACTTAGTATTTACTCCTCTTCAAAAGGAGCCTTAAGCATTCTCACAGAATGTTTAGCAGAAGAATTAAAAGAATATCCTGTTTCCTGTAATGCGCTCGCACTAGGGGCGGTTCAAACAGAAATGCTTTCAAAAGCATTCCCTCAATTCAAAGCCCCTCTTACAGCCAAAGAAATAGCAGAATTTATCGCGTGGTTTGCCATCCATGGTCATCGTTTTTTTAATGGAAAAATTCTACCCGTGGCTATCACCACTCCATAAAATTTTATACATTTGCCGCTTATACGAATATGAAAACTGTCTCATATATTTTTATATCTTTTTTCTCTCCCTTTATTTTATTGAACGCCCAAAGCTTAAAGTTCTCTGCTAAATTCATACTCAACGAGCAGCCATTAAACAATGTACAAATAACCGTTTATGACATGGCTATCAATAAACTGATAGAAAGTACTAACGCTAATAATTCTAATAAATATACAATAGATTTGGAAACAGGAAACAATTACAAAATATACTTTTCACACCCTAAAGTATTTAAAATGTTCTTTGAAATTATAGGCAACAATATGTCCGAAAATGATGTCTACAATGATTATGAATATGAAATAGAAGTGGCCTTTATCCCATCTACAGAGCCGAACATAGATACTTCTGTATTATCTAAACACCCTGTACATAGAATCATCTTTAAAGATAAAAAAATTGAAGCTGATAAAAAATACAACGAAATGATATTAGCAAAAATATTTAAAGAAGAACAAGAGGATGTGAGCAATCCAAATAAACCATTAAGAATACCCTACAATTGGGCAGGATCTTTGTTCATCAAATCAGGAAATAATTCCACTCCTATAGTAAAAAAAGATATCATTTTATATAAGTCCAATAAAATGCCTTATTTCGCAAAGCAAACCAATAACTTCGGCCAGTTTTTCTTTAATAAAGTGTATGCCGACAGTGCCCAGTCTTTACTCATCAACTTAAAAGAAAAAGAAGCCATTGGCAAAACACTCGTTTTAGCCGACTCAAAAAAGAACCTGTTATATGAAACTAAAATTACCAGCACTCAGGTAGAAATACCCCTGTCGCAAGCGCTCATCAGATACCTCATTGACAATAGATTTTCTTTTTTCATCGGTGGTAAAATATACAAAGAAACCGATACATCTGTAACATTCTATGCAGAAGAACCTGTCTTTCTCATCAACCAAAACGGCACCGTCATTCAAAGTACAAAAACAAATATCTTCGGTGCTTTTGTGTTTCAGGAAATAAAACCAGGCAATCTCTATCAAATTGGAATTAAAAAAGAATCTATGAAAAAACCATACAAAGCAACGCTATATAACAACATAGACGCTCCAATATGCGAAATAGACAGCGCCCTTGCCCCTAATTATATCGTTTGCTCATTCAGAGCAGACAACAATAAAAAATTTGATGAACTTTTAGTCAGTGAATCTCTCTTAAAAATGAATATCAAAGGAAAAGTATATAATGAAAATACCCAAAACCCCATTCCTGATTTGAAAATATACCTGATTAACGACCAAGGAAAAACCATAGACAGCACCAATACAGATAATTTTGGTTCATTCATTTTTGCCTTTGTCCCTTATATGAAATACTCATTTAAATTCTATGACCCATCCAACAGTATTGTTACCAGTTCAAAAATTTTACTCTACTCCTCCAACGACCAATTGGTCAAACTTCTGTACATGATAAAAAACAATCCATTTATGTTCAACCTGCTGGACTACGAACAAAAAAAACTATCAGAAATATACAACAACGACCCATGGCTCAATGTAAATTCATTAAAACTAAAAAATAAAAATATCCCTACCATCTCAGAACATATTTATTTTGAAACCAATCAGTACAAAATCACCCCCGAAGCAGAAAAAACACTGACAAAAATCCTTACCATACTCTTATCCAACTCACCACTTCATATAGAAATAAGAGCATACACCGATAGCCGTGCCGATGATAAATACAACCTGGAACTCAGCGAAAAAAGAGCCATCGCTGTAAAAAATTATCTGATACAAAAAGGCATTAGCGCCGAAAGAATAAATGCAAAAGGACTGGGAGAAGAAAAAATCCTCAATCACTGTAAAAATAATATCCCCTGCACCGACGACGAACACGCTATCAATAGAAGAGTAGAATTTGATTTAAAGTAAAATCTGTTTCCCCTTTGTTATTTATACAAAAATAATTACTCGTATATTTGCCAAAAAAATATGCAACTAGAAGAAATCATCATGTCTGAAATTAAAAAAGCCATGCTAAACAAAAACAGCAAACGATTAGAAGCCCTCAGAGCCATTAAAAATGTAATTATTCGTGTCAAAACATCTCCCGATGGATGGAGCGAAGAAAATACAATAAAAAACCTTCAAAAAGAAGTCAAAAAAAGAAAAGAAGCCGCAGAAATATACACTCAACAAAATCGTCCCGAACTTGCAGAAGTAGAACTCTATCAAGCGTCTGTCATAGAAGAATTCCTGCCCCAACAACTCAACGATGATGAAATAAAAACAATACTTCAAAAAATCATTCAGGAAGTAAATGCCAAAACCTCCGCAGATATTGGGAAAGTAATGGGCAAAGCCACAAAAGAGCTAGCAGGTAAAGCTGATAATTCAAAAATTGCAACCATCATAAAAAATCTATTAGCATAAAATACACTTACATGTCCATTGCAATATCTGATATCATCAGAGAAATAGAAACATTTGCCCCTCTCACTTACCAAGAAAATTACGACAATACAGGTCTTATTATCGGCAATGCATCAGAACCATGTATAGGCGTATTATGTACATTAGATATTACAGAAGAAGTCATTCACGAAGCACTACAATACAATTGCAACCTCATCATTTCTCACCATCCGCTCATCTTCTCCCCTATCAAAAAAATCAACGGAAAAAATTACACCGAACGTTGCATCATCAAATCTATAACAAACAACCTCCATATCTATGCAGCACATACCAATGCAGACAATGTGCTTGCCGGAGTCAATTACGAAATAGCCAAAAAATTAAATCTCACCAATATCAAAATACTGCAAGCTAAAAATAAAATACTCAAAAAATTAATAACCTTTGTCCCTGCCTCTCACCTGCAACAAGTACAAAATGCTCTGTTTGATGCAGGATGCGGTCATATCGGAAATTATGACAAGTGCTCTTTCTTTACCGATGGCAAAGGCACCTTCAGAGGAAACGAAAAAACCCACCCCTTCCTGGGAGAAAAAGGAAAGTTAAGTACAGAACCCGAAATACGCATAGAAACCATCTTTGAAGCATATCAAGAATCAAAAGTCATCTCTGCCTTACTCTCCTCTCATCCTTACGAAGAAGTTGCTTACGATATCTACTCATTAGATAACTATCACACCAAAATAGGTAGCGGTATTATTGGCGAATTTGAAGAAGAACTTAATACCAAAACATTTTTAGACCTCATCAAAAAAACATTCAACCAACCACTCATACGATACACTCCATACGATAAAGCAATAAAAAAAATAGCCCTCTGCGGTGGAAGCGGCTCTTTCTTACTTCATTCTGCCATTCAGCAATCTGCCCACGCCTTCATCTCTTCCGATTTCAAATACCACCAATTCTTTGACGCAGAAAATAAAATAATGATAGCAGATATAGGACACTTTGAAACAGAACAATTTACTCCAGAAATTTTTCATCGCATCATTAAAAATAAATTTCCTAACTTTGCCGTCCTTTTATCAAAAATAAACACCAACCCAATTAAATACTTCTGATTATGACAACATTCAAAGAAAAATTAGACGCATCAGTAGAAGCCAAACTGAGAGCCCTCTTTCAACTACAACAAATTGACTCCAAAATAGATAAAATCAGATTCATCCGCGGCGAACTCCCACTAGAAGTAAAAGACCTGGAAGATACAGTTGCAGGACTTCAGACAAGAGTACAAAAATTACAAAACGAAATACAAAGCCTGGAACAAAAAACTACTGAAAAGAAAAACGCTGTCAAAGATTATCAGGCAAACATCAAAAAGTACGAACAACAACAGCAGAAAGTCCGCAATAACCGAGAATACGAGGCACTCACAAAAGAAATTGAATACCTCAACCTCGAAATTCAACTTGCAGAAAAGCAAAGCAAAGAAGCCAAAATCCAAATAGACACCAAAAAACAATATCTGGAAGTAGCAGAAAAAGAGCATGCAGAAAGAGCAAAAGACCTAGAAATCAAGAAAAAAGAACTAGAAGAAATCATTGCAGAAACCGAAGCAGAAGAAAAAACATTATTAAAACAATCTGAAAAAGCCGCTTCACAAACAGAACCACGACTAATCAATGCTTATAAAAAAATCAGAGAAAATGTAAAAAACGGAATAGCCGTAGCCATCGTAGAAAGAGACGCATGCGGCGGATGCTTTAGCAAAATACCCCCTCAAAGAATTTTAGACATCAAAACCCATAGTAAAATCATCGTATGTGAACATTGTGGCAGAATACTCGTAGATGCCTCCATCGACCCTAATTATGTACCCCCAACAATAGAGGAAGTAATAG
>DAHXOV010000322.1 GCA_027364695.1 bacterium | reverse complement strand
TCTTTGGACTTTCAGGTACAGGAAAAACAACCCTTTCTTCTGATCCTGAAAGAAGGCTCATAGGCGATGATGAACACGGATGGAGCAATGACAAGGTATTTAATTTTGAGGGTGGTTGCTATGCCAAATGTGTCAATTTATCCAAAGAAAATGAACCACAAATTTTTAATGCTATTAAATTTGGGGCTTTACTCGAAAATACACGCTTTTATCCTGACACCTCTACCATTAATTACGAAGATATCTCTGTCACTGAAAACACTCGTGTAAGTTACCCTGCCTACTATATTGAAAATGCTTTAAATCCTGCTATTGGCAACTCTCCAAAAAATGTTTTCTTTCTCACCTGCGATGCCTATGGTATATTTCCTCCTATTTCAAAATTGAACATTAATCAAGCTATGTATTATTTTATTTCGGGATACACTGCAAAAGTAGCCGGTACAGAAATGGGAATTACAGAGCCCGTAGCCACATTTTCTGCATGTTTTGGAAAAGCATTTTTACCACTTCACCCTGCTAAATATGCCCAATTATTTGGAGAAAAATTAAAACAGAATAAAGTCAATGTATGGCTCATCAACACAGGATGGATAGCAGGCGGTGCCCAAAAAAGCAAGAGAATAAAACTATCTTACACCCGTACTCTTATTCACGCAGCATTGAATGGCGAATTAGATACTGTGGAATATGAAAAAATTCCATTTTTTAATTTAGAATTTCCAAAAGTATGCAGAGATATTCCATACAGCGTCCTCCATCCTCGTGCTTCGTGGGAAAACCCTGAAGAATATGATCATGCTGCTTTAGAGTTAGCTAAAAAGTTTATTGATAACTTTAAAGAATTTGCCGACTTGGCTTCTCAAGAAATGATAGGAGCCGGACCTCGTTTAGAAAAAACACCTGTAGCATAACTAATTATCTTGCACAAAAAAGAAGTTTGCTATACATTTGTAGCAGATTTTATTTTTCTCATTTCGACGGAGGGTGTAGCTCAGGTGGTTAGAGCATCAGATTGTGGCTCTGAAGGCCGTGGGTTCGAGTCCCATCATCCTCCCAACATTTCGCAGGCATTTAAAGAGTTCATTTTTTTATTTTAATAATGCCTCAATATTTATCTTATGTCAAAAAAAATTTCTACTGCACTTATCTCTGTTTTTAATAAAGAAGGATTAGAACCTATTATTCAAAAACTGCATGAGTTGAATGTCTCTCTCTTCTCTACAGGAGGTACTTACGAATTTATTACTCAACTTGGAATCCCTGTAACATCCGTAGATAGTGTTACACATTTCCCCGAAATTTTGGGCGGTAGAGTAAAAACATTGCACCCAAAAGTATTTGGAGGCATTTTAGCAAGAAGAGATAATGAGCAGGACAATTTGCAAATCAAGGAACACGCGATACCATGTATAGATTGTGTTCTCGTAGATTTATACCCCTTTGAAGATACCGTAAAATCTACTAAAGATGAACAAAGTACGATAGAAAAAATTGACATAGGCGGTATTGCACTCATTAGAGCCGCTGCAAAAAACTTTAAAGATGTGATGGTTGTACCAGACAAAAGATATTACAAAGAATTTATGGATATTTTGGAATCTCAAAAAGCGAGCATCAGTATTGAGAATAGAAAAAAGTTTGCCGCTTATGCCTTTGCCATCTCTTCTCATTACGACACCATGATATACAAATATTTTAATCAAAATTTCCAATTACCTTACTTCAAAGAAAGTCATTTAGACCTAAAAGTATTAAGGTATGGAGAAAATCCACACCAGCAAGGGTGGTGGTATGGTGATTTTGAAAGCGCTTTTGAAAAACTAAATGGCAAAGAAATTTCATATAACAATCTTTTAGATATTGACTCAGCTGTTCAACTCATCCGAGATTTTGATGAGCCAACATTTGCCATCATTAAACACAATAACGCTTGTGGCGTGGCCAGTAAGGAAAATATCTATGATGCATACCTCGCAGCACTTAGCTCTGACCCGCTGTCTGCTTTTGGAGGAGTTTTAATTGCCTCCGGAAAAATTGAATTAAATACAGCAAAAGAAATTAACTCATTATTTTTTGAAATTATTATAGCACCCGAATATTCTAATGATGCATTAGAACTATTAAAATCAAAAGCCAATAGAATTATTTTAGTCAATCAATTAAAACATTTATCTGAACACACCTATAGAACAGTGATCAATGGACTGGTGAAACAAAGCAGAGATTCAAAAATTGAAACAGACAACGAACTTAAAATAGTTACCCAAAAAACACCATCAAAAGAGGAAGTACAAGACATACTTTTTGCCAATAAAATAGTGAAGCATACTAAAAGCAATGCGATTGTTATTGTAAAAAATAAGCAACTTATAGGAAGTGGCACAGGACAAACATCTCGTATAGATGCAGTAAGACAGGCTATAGAAAAAGCCCATCAGTTAAATTTTGATACCCGAGGTGCTGTTTTAGCAAGCGATGCTTTTTTTCCCTTTGCAGATAGTATAGAACTGGCGCATCGGGCAGGTATTACTGCCATTATTCAGCCAGGTGGCTCTTTAAGAGATAAAGATAGCATTGAAGCATGCAATAAATATCGTATAAGTATGGCATTTACAGGATACAGACACTTTAAGCATTAGAAAAAAATTATTATTTTAATTCTGAAAAGTAATAAGATTTATTTTTATCCTTTGCTGGCATTTTTTTCTTTTAAACTTTTTGCTTACCTTTGTATCAAAGATAACAAAACCCGAAAATTTAAAACTATGAAAACACATTCATTTTTATTCGTGTTATGGCTAATGACTATTAACCTAGCATTGGCTCAATCTTTCAAAAAAGGAACGTTGTTGATAGGAATATCAGAAGGTTCTACACTGGCACGCTATACTACTTCCGATGTTTATACCCATCAGATCATTAGTGAGCAAATCATAAAAGGGTTGAGAGATCCTTTTCAAATAGAATATGGGCTGAGTAACAAATGGGGCTTAGCTATCAGTTTTGGTAATGATATATTCAAAATCAATCCTCAGACATTTTATCGTTACAATTACGCCAGCCAAATGAAATCAAAAACAAGTGAGAGTATTCTGGAGGTCAATTATCACTTTTATAATACTCAAAAATGGGACATCGCGCTGTTTGCGGGTATTGGTTGCTTCAAAACAGAGTTGTTTGATATTTACTCTAAATACTTAAATGATAGTAAAGTTGTTTATGACAAAGGTCGCATCTCTCGCACAGGTGTCAAGTTAAGATATTATCTGCTTAACCGCTTGTCTTTGCTTGCTATGCTAAGTGCTTTCAATGGGTATTCATTTTCTGATAATACAAAATTATCTGATGATATTCCTCTCCAAAGAATACAAACATCTGTGAAAGGTGTTACATTAGAATTTGGACTTTCTTACAGAGTAATTAAATAGAAAAGTTTATTCTGTTACAATCACTAAAAACTTAGAAACTCCCCAAAAATCATCGGGACTAATGATCTCAATTCTGTCTACACGCTTTTTGTCACCTATTAGTTTATAAGATGTACTAGGATGTGTTGTAAGTATCTTTGCAGATTTGGCACTAATAGGAATAACTGTTATTTTTGTAATATCTATTTTAGTAAAATAGTCCTTATTAAAATCATCTTTTAGCTTGGTTGCTTTCCCAATACCAATAAATCCACCCTCTTTGGTAATAATACCTTTTTCTTTCAATTCTTTTTGTGTGCCTATAGCATAATAAGCGGCAGATAGTTTTTCTGTCTTTACTTCATTTTCCTGGGTTAACTCTTGATAAGATGTCTGCAAGTTAGAGAGTTCTATGTTCAGGGCTTCTACTTTGTTTTTAAGCGATTCTATCTCTTTATCTTTTTCATCTATCATGGCTTGCAGGTTGACTATCATTTTTTCTAAACTTTCCATTTTTAAATTAGCATCTTTCAGTTTTTTACTCAATGCGGCTACTTTCATTTTGTTTTTATTTAATAAATCGTAGATGGCCTGTATATCCTCTTTAATTATTTCTTCTTTGTTTTTTATATCTCCACTTGTTGTAGAAATATTCACTATTTTTTCTTTTTCTTTTATCTGATTAATATTAGCCTGTATTTCATTGAATGCC
>DAHXOV010000312.1 GCA_027364695.1 bacterium | reverse complement strand
CTTGAATACTCACTGCGCCAATAGTAGTTGGCGGTAATCCTTTGTAAAGATAGGTGTTATATGGAGAATTTATTTTTTTATCCATATTATACACTCTGTTGGCTTCCATCCTGTGATTTATATATTTTAATGTAGGATCGGCTTGCAGAGCCATTTCTTTCTTCAACCGATTCAGATAAACACCCGCTATTTTTCTCTGTTCTGAATAAATATAACTTTCGTTTTGAACAATGGAGGCAAGCACCATAGCCTCTCCTTCTGACAATCGCACACGATTTAATTTTTTTCGTCTTTCCTCATTCCATATTTTATCATAGTAATTTTTAATGCTGTCTGAAATATCCTTTGCGTTAATAGCCCAACTAAGTTGATAGGACTTCATCAACAAAACATTCATCCATGCTTCCTCTTTTATTTTAGGATGTTGTTGAAATGCCTGAATAATCTGCCGTTGATTGATCATTAATTTATTACCCAAAGCGATGATTAAATCGTTGAAATAAAAAATTTTACTATGAATATAGACAGTTACTTTCTCGTCCTTTCCATTTTTTAATAATCGTATCATAGCAGGCAAAGTCATCTTATTGGTTATTCTGTATTTCCCTGGTCTGACAGGTTCCAATTGTATTTGATGAGAGAGTATTTTAAATATCCATTTGTTTTTGATAATGTCTTTTGAAATTAAAGTGTCGGCTAACTGATTGACATTCATATTTGGATAAACATATACAAAAACATATTTTTCTTTCAGCGGATAAGACATCCATATTTTATAGACATACACTCCAAATAGTGCAACAAGTGCTACAAATATCAAAGTCAGCCATGCAAATTCCGATGTTTTTTTGGTCATACTATTTCAAGTAATTTAGGACAGTTTTTGCTTGTATATTATTAGGATATTTTCTGAGCAACTCTTTTGCGAGTTCTCTTGCTTTGTCAGGATAAGAAATTTTTAAATAAAAAGAAATTGTATTCAAAAGCAGCATTTCATTATCGGGATCTATATTATATCCTTTTTGAAGATAATAGAAAGCACTGTCCAATTGATCTTGCTGTGTTTTCAAAAAACCAAGATTAGAACAGGCTTGAACAAACATAGGGTTTTCTTTCAATATCTCTATCCAATTCTGATAGGCATAATTTACTTTATTATTTTGCATCTGTGTTACAGCCAATTTATTCTTAAACTCTAATATATATGGAGAAAGCAGCACTGCCTTTTCATAAAACATTTCTGCTTCTTTGGTTTTACCTAATGCATATTTGGCATCAGCTATTCTATACAAAGTCCACGAATCTGTGTTGTTTATATTCTTTTGACAGAGCTGCTGAAACAGCTTTTTAATACCAATTTGATTGGTTATTTTATCAATTTCATCCCAGCTTTTCTTGAGAAATAATAAATGAATATAGGTATGTAAATGCTTTTGTGCCTCCTCTGTATTTCCGATATTCAGAATGGACTCTGCGCTATCTAAATAATAATCAAAAAGGTCAAATTTTTCGTATTGATAGATATAAGCCAATGCTCTTGTTTCTTTAGATGGATGAGAATCATTGATACACACCAAGCCCAAAAATTGATGTTCCTTTGCTTTCAATTGTTTCTTATCTGGAATACGGATGAAATGATCATGAATGCTTACATGCGGAATATCTTTTGATCCTGATACCGGCATATGACAAGAAATACAATTCATATTTCTTTTATCATTTTTCTTTGATGCTGTTAAAAATCTCTTTGATGTACAACTTTTATTGCTCATACCTCCCTGATAGTGACAAGAACTGCAAATATTATTAAATTTCTCTTCTTTAGTCACTTTCACCGACACATGAGGATTATGACAAGTAACACAGGTAAGCGCGTTTTGATAGGGTTTAAATGGATGGGTATTCTTAGATTTTTTAAATGATTGAATGAAACATTCACTTTGTTTTAACCTGTCGGCATGGGATGCCATAATGAAATTATCTTTTGAATCCGTATAGCGAGCTAAAAATACTTGTATATATTGATTTAATTTTTTACCTGGCTTAAAATCAAAAAAAGATTGATTGTTAACCAATACCGCATTGCCTTGTAAATGACAACGCATACATAAATCAAATTGAAGATCAATAGATAATTTAGCAGGATTGACAATAGAATAATCAACATACTTAGAAGTATCTGTTATTTCGCCCCTACGCACTTTATTCACATGAATACTACCCGGTCCGTGACACCTTTCACAATCAATACCCGTAGGTAGCTCTGCGTATTTATTTTCTGAACCAATAACAAACAATGGATAAGCATTATGGCAAGTGATACATTCCACACCAATTTTCCTAAAAAATCTTGTATTATGCCCATTTTCAAAACCAGGTGGAAGATCCCACATTTTCTTTTGAGTATAAAATGTCATAGGCGCCTGGTATAAATAACCATTGATGCTGTATAAATGTGAATTAGTATGCTGCCCAGAACCAATAATGAAATCAATTTTTTTTATCATCATAAAAACACTGTCTTTATTCTTTACTCTATACTCTTTAAAGTAAATAGAATCATGAAATAAAAATGCTTGATAATGAAAATCCTTATACTTATCCTGAATATAAGCATTATCAAAAGAAGCAGAAGAATGAGCCTTCGTAGCCGCACTCAAAGATTTGCCCATCCCTGTGTGAACAAAAGTGGTGTAAATATCTTGATGACAAAGCATGCAGGTAGATTTGCCTACATATTTTGCACTGTCGGAATGATTAAGATAGCTGTTTTGTAATGATGGAGAAGTATTTTTTACAAGATCCTTATCACTTTGCCTGCAAGAGAAAAGTATAACAAAGGGGCTGGCTACAAATATGTATTTTAAAAGTATTCTCACAAAGTAATAATCTCAAATATATTTATTTTTATTTAATAAGGGCAAAAATACTGAATAGAGTGAGAAGGTCTGGTTATATTTTAAGTAAAAAATATGATTCATTTAACTCATCACTTTTTACAAAAGTGTAAACCAGCAGGTATGATAAGAAAAGAGAAAAAAATAAACCACTCATATAAATCACCTATAAGCTGTTTCAAATGCTTATATTTAAGCCAAAATTTTTATGGTCATTGACACCCATACCCATATCCTTCCATCAGAAATACCTGATTTTTCAAAAGAATTTGGATATGGTGAATTTATCTCATTGACACACCATTTACCCAACAAAGCCTGGATGATACAAGGCGATAAAAAATTTAGAGAAATTGATAGCAATTGTTGGGATGTATCAATACGCCTGGAAGAAATGGAAAAATTTCAAATAGACATACAAGTGATTTCTACCATTCCCGTTATGTTTAGTTATTGGGCAAAACCCAAAGATGGATTAAAAGTAGCGATCTTTCTCAACGACCATATAGCCCATATCATTCAACAATACCCCAAAAAATTTATAGGCTTTGCCACAGTACCACTACAAAATATTGATTTGGCTGTTCAGGAATTAGAGCGATGTAAGTCAATGGGATTTCTTGGCGCGCAGATAGGAAGTAATATCAATCAGAAAAATTTGACAGAACAAGAACTGGGTCTGTTTTTCGCAGCCTGTGAAGATTTAAATATGGCTGTACTCGTTCATCCATGGCAAATGATGGGACAAGAATATATGACAAAATATTGGCTGCCATGGCTAGTAGGAATGCCCGCTGAAACTGCC
>DAHXOV010000293.1 GCA_027364695.1 bacterium | reverse complement strand
GGTACATACACTGCAACATTGACTGCTTCCAATGTCAACGGAACTGGTAACTCTTATTCATCTACTGTTACCGTTGCCCCTTCGCCTACAGCGGCTTCATCCTCTACAGTATTGTGCTCGGGATATAGTGCTTATATTTTTGCCAATACCAATGCATCTTCTATTAGTTGGAACACGGGGGCTACTACTAATTCTATTTACGTCAACCCTACTGTTACTACTATTTATACATACACCGCTGCTAATGGGGGATGCCAAACTACAGCCAATGTTACCGTCAATGTGGCGCCTATACCTGCACAGCCTACTATTAGTGTCAATGGGGCTACATTAACATGCAACCCATCTGCCGCGAGCTATCAGTGGTACTTAAATGGAAGCCCCATATCTGGTGCCACCTCTCAAACTTATGTAGCAACACAAAATGGCTACTATAGTGTATGGGTTAGCAATGCATCAGGGTGCCAAAGTTCTTCATCTTCAGTATCTGTTATAGTTACCAGCATTTATCAGCAAACATTTGCACAAAGCATTTATATTACCCCCAATCCTGCCAATGAATATGTAGAAATTAATTCTTTTACCCATAAAAATTTGCAAATTAAAATCACAGATCTCAATGGAAAAGAGATATTCAACGAAAAAATCAATTTAGAAAATAAAAATAAAGAAAAAATAGACCTTTCAAAATTTGAATCTGGTGTTTATTTGATAGAAATTATGACAGATAACTTTAAAGTAACAGACAAGTTGATGAAAAAATAAACTCCTACCTGCTTAAGATAAGTGTTAAGTTCTTAAGTTTTGTTTTTTAATATTCTTTAAGGAATAAAATACTTTTTTGGTCGTATATATTATTACAAAAATTAAATATTTATGAATAAATTCAAAATACTGTGGACCGATGATGAAATAGAAATACTAAAGCCACATATACTTTTTTTACAAAATAAAAACTACGATGTTATTACTGCTGTCAGTGGAGACGAAGCGATAGAAATCATCCATCAAGATAAACAAATTGATGTCGTGCTACTGGATGAAAATATGCCAGGGCTAAGTGGATTAGATACATTACAAAAAATAAAAAAAGCAAACGCTTCCATTCCTGTAATAATGATCACAAAAAGTGAAGAAGAATATATTATGGACACGGCTATTGGCAGACAAATTGCTGATTACCTCATTAAGCCTATCAATCCTAACCAGGTATTATTATCTTTAAAAAAAGTATTAGAAAATAAAAAACTCATTACAGAAAGCACAACACAATCCTATCGCCAAGAATTCATGGACATTATGAATGGAATCATGGCAGCTAATTCATGGCAAGCATGGATAGATGTGTATAAAAAAATTGCATTCTGGGATATCCAGCTAGATGCATCAGAAGATAAAAGTATAGGAGAAGTGCTCTACACTCAAAAACAAGAAGCAAATAAAGAATTTGCGAAATTTATTGAAAAAAATTACACCGCATGGCTGCATAAAAAAACCCATGATGTCCCTACTATGAGCCATACGCTCATTAAAAATAAATTTTTACATCGCATTCATTCTGAAAGCGCTTTGTTTTTTATACTCATTGATAATCTTAGGTATGACCAGTGGAAAATTATTGAACCCATTTTGTCAGAATACTATAAAGTAGAAAATGAAGAGATTTACTATAGTATTTTACCCACCACTACCCAGTATGCCCGAAATTCTCTATTTGCAGGATTACTGCCCTCTGAAATAGAAAAAACATATCCACAATGGTGGAGTAACGATGAAGACGAAGGAGGAAAAAATCTATATGAAGAAAATCTTTTGCAAGCACAATTGAAAAGATTAATGGGAAAAGAATTAAAATTTTCATTCAATAAAATTACCCATCACAATGCCGCCAAAAAACTTATAGAAACATTGACACAACTTTTAAATAATCCTCTCAATATCATCGTCTATAACTTTGTAGATATGCTTAGTCATGCCCGCACAGAAATGGAAATTATCAAAGAGCTTGCCGAAGATGAATCTGCTTACCGTAGTATCACAAAATCCTGGTTTATACATTCACCACTGTTTGAAATACTCAAGCAGCTGAGTGAAAAAAGAATACCTATGATCATCACTACTGACCACGGCACCGTACATGTAAAAGAACCTATCAAAGTACTCGGAGACAAAAGCGTCAATACCAATTTAAGGTACAAGCAAGGCAAAGCACTGGAATACTCCTACAAAGAAGTAATTGAATACAAAAACCCATCAGAGGTATTTTTACCCAAACTACACCCCAGTTCCAGATTTATATTTGCAAAAGAATACGGATTTTTTATTTATCCCAATAACTATGGGCATTATGTTAACCTGTATAAAAATACATTTCAGCACGGAGGCATTAGCTTAGAAGAAATGCTTATTCCTTATATTAGCTTAATCCCGCGATGAAGACATTTACCTACATAGTAAAGGAGAAAGATGACTGGCAAAGCGCTACCGAATTTATTCTAAGAGAATTCCCACAAGCAAGTATTTTTTTACTCAAAGGAAATTTAGGCTCAGGAAAGACAGCACTGGTGCAGGCAATGGGAAGGGCATTAGGAGTCAAAGAGCCTATTACAAGCCCCAGCTTTTCCATATTACATGAGTACCACTATCCAAAGGGGAAAATATACCACTTCGATCTTTACAGAATCAAAAATACAGATGAATTAAAAAATATTGGTTTGGAAGAAATCCTATACTCCGGAGCGTATTGTTATATAGAATGGCCAAATATAGCCCAAAGAATACTGAAAGACCAAACATCTTTACATGAAAAAATGCTTATCATTACAATTGAATCAGACCAAAAAAGTATGACCAGAGAAGTGCACCTTTATTTTGCTTCTGAAACAACTTTTTTATTATAGGGTTAACGGATAAATTTTTGAAAGTAAGTGAATATTAAATTTTCATCTACATCCCAAAAAAGATAAATAATTTCTAATTTTGCAAGCAAAAATAAAGCCCATGAAGAAAGGACATGTTTCTCAATTTATTGAATATCACTATCGTCATTTCAATGCCGCCGCCCTAAAAGACGCTGCCAAAGCTTATGAGCAACATCTTAACGAAGGTGGGAAAATGCTCATTTCACTTGCAGGCGCTATGAGCACAGCTGAATTAGGGGTATCCTTAGCAGAGATGATTAGACAAGACAAGGTTCATATTATTTCCTGTACAGGTGCGAATCTGGAAGAAGACCTCATGAACCTGGTAGCACACACTCATTACAAACGAATTCCTGATTATAGAGACCTTAGCCCACAACAGGAATGGGAACTTTTAGAGCAAGGATTAAATAGAGTAACAGATACCTGCATACCTGAAGAAGAAGCCTTTCGCAGGTTACAAAAACATATTTTCGAACTTTGGAAAAAAGCAGAAACCAACAATGAGAGATATCTTCCACACGAATATATGTACCAACTTATTAAAAGTGGCATACTTAAACAATACTATGAAATAGATCCAAAAGACAGTTGGATGGTAGCCGCTGCTGAAAAAAATTTACCCATTGTAGTGGGGGGATGGGAAGATTCTACACTAGGTAATATATTTGCTTCTTATGTTATCAAAAACGAACTCAAAGCCAGCACTGTCAAAAGTGGAATAGAATATATGGTATGGCTCTCCGATTGGTACAGAAAAAATTCAAGTAGTAAAGGCGTGGGCTTCTTTCAGATAGGAGGAGGCATAGCAGGCGACTTTCCTATTTGTGTTGTACCAATGATGTATCAAGACCTGGAATGGCACGATGTTCCTTTTTGGAGTTATTTCTGTCAAATATCTGATAGCACTACCTCTTACGGCTCTTATAGCGGAGCAGTACCCAATGAAAAAATAACATGGGGCAAATTAGGTATTGATACCCCAAAATTCATTATAGAATCAGACGCCACCATAGTAGCACCACTTGTTTTTGCCTATATTTTAGATTGGTAAAATCTTTTTTATTAGATTTTTTTATTTTTTATGTAACATTTTAATATCTTGTTCGTTATATTCAAGATGAAAACCAATAAAACCCAATATTATGAGACAACTGAAAATTACTAAATCTATTACCAATCGTGAAAGTGCTTCTCTAGATAAATACTTACAGGAAATAGGAAAAGAAGAACTCATCACCGCCGAAGAAGAAGTACAACTGGCTAAAAGAATTAAAGAGGGCGATGAAAAATCATTGGAAAAACTTACTCGTGCTAACCTGCGCTTCGTAGTATCAGTAGCTAAGCAATATCAAAACCAAGGGTTAAGTTTGCCTGACCTCATCAACGAAGGAAACCTTGGGCTCATTAAAGCCGCCCGTCGCTTTGACGAAACCAGGGGATTTAAATTTATATCCTACGCCGTTTGGTGGATTCGTCAATCCATTTTACAAGCATTAGCAGAGCAATCTCGCATCGTACGCCTACCCCTCAATCAAGTAGGCTCTCTCAACAAAATTAACAAAGCATATTCCAAGTTAGAACAAGAGCATGAAAGAGAACCCAGTACCGAAGAATTAGCAGAAGCCACGGATATACCTGTAGAAAAAGTGGCTGATACATTGAGGGTTAGCGGCAAGCATATCAGCATAGACGCACCACTCATTACAGGAGAAGAAAGCACCTTGGTAGAAGTTATCCCTAATAGCGATTCGCCCAGCGCTGATACACTCCTGATGAAAGAATCATTAGAAAGAGAAGTGGATAGGGCGCTCTCTACTCTTACAGAAAGAGAAAGAGATGTCATTAAATTGTTTTATGGAATAGGAGTAGCGCATCCATTGACATTGGAAGAAATTGGCGACAAGTTCAATCTCACCAGAGAAAGAGTAAGACAGATTAAAGAAAAAGCTATAAGAAGATTGAGACATAGCTCCAGAAGCAAACTGCTATTACCTTATTTAGGATAAAATTGTAGCAGATAAAGTTGTCAAAAGCCCTTTGAAATTCAAAGGGCTTTTTTATTTTTTTATACATGGAATCAGTTTCAAAAAAACATTTTTTCTAATTACCTTTCAGCCAAAATAATTTTTGATGGAAAGATTCACAGGATTTATTGGTATTATGCTCATACTTAGTATTGCTTACTTATTTTCCAATAATAAAAAGAAAATCAATTACAGACTGGTAACAAGCGGTCTGGTTTTGCAAGCAATTATTGCCATATCTATTATGAAAATAAAATTTGTACAATTATTTTTTGAGCAACTTGGAAAGGGTATGCAAAAAATAGAACTCTTTGCAAAAAGCGGTGTTGACTTTGTATATGGCGGAATTGCTGCTATGTCGGGTAATGAAGTGGTTGATTATAGAACACCCCATGTATTTGTTTTTGCCTTTAATGTAACGGCTACAATTATCTTAGTAACTACACTCGTGGCCATTTTGTATCACATTGGCATCATGCAAAAAATTATTTCTGCCATCGCTCTTGTAATGAATAAAATCATGCGCGTCAGTGGAGCAGAAGCGTTAAGCAATGTAGCCAGTGCATTTGTCGGACAAGTAGAAGCACAGGTAATGATAAGACCCTACTTATCCACTATGACAAAAAGTGAACTTTTATCTTCTATGAGTGGAAGCTTAGCATGCATAGCAGGAGGCATTTTAATAGTTTATGCTAATATGGGAGCACAGGCAGGAATGAACCTGGCACCTAAACTCATTATGGCGAGTTTAATGGCAGCCCCCGGCGCTCTTGTAATTTCAAAAATCGTATTTCCTGAAACAGAAACACCTGTTACCATGGGAAAAGTAAAATTAGACGTGAAAAGCGATTACAGTAACCTTATAGATGCCATTACTCACGGAGCAGGAGATGGATTTAAGATAGCCATGAATGTTATTGCTATGCTAATTGGGTTCATTGCACTTATCACCATGACAGACTGGATTTTACTAAAAATGGGACATTTATTTAACTCTCAATTTGATTTAAGCTTAAACTGGGTGTTTGCAAAACTGTTTTATCCTATGGCTTGGGCAATGGGCACACCTATAGAAGATGTAAATAATGTGGCTACCCTCTTAGGGCAAAAATTAACTATCAACGAGTTTGTTGCCTTTAGTAATCTTACTTCTCATAAAGTATCTGTTATTACTGAAAAAGGACTTATGATAGTAAGCATTGCTATTTGTGGCTTTGCCAACTTTAGTAGTGTAGGCATGCAAATAGGGGGTATAGGTGTATTAGTACCTGAAAGAAGAAAAGCCCTTGCAGAATTGGGGATGAAAGCATTATTGTGTGGCACATTAGCATCCTACTTATCTGCTACTATTGCAGGAATACTCATGTAAATATAAATAATATTGTGATTCCCCAAAATTTATACCTCTATTCCTAATAATGTTATATCATCTGTTTGTATCTCTTGACCTCTCCATCGCTCAAACTCCGCCCGAAAGCAGACACCCTGATCGGATATACTCAATTCACTTGTTCGCTTCAATAGATCCTTGAATTGTTTGCTCCCTATCTTCTTCCCTTTCTCTCCGCCA
>DAHXOV010000097.1 GCA_027364695.1 bacterium | reverse complement strand
ACTCAAGCAAGTCAGAAGCGGCTGTGCCGCCTCCTCTCTATAAAATTCCTAATACCTCAAAAAATCTTTTATTTGTAACATAATAAGTTTTTTTTGTTCCTCCATTCTTGGTTCTATATCTCCCCAGGCTTCTTCTATTTTTGAAACAGGTAACTTATTATAAAACACATTCATTCTCAAATACTGCAATATCATTGTTAAATGATCCATTCCCCTCAAATTTCCTGCTCGTCCTGATGCCACACCCGTAAGACAAGATTTCTTGTAGTAAAAATATCTGGGGTGCACGGCATCTATAAATACTTTACAAATCCCCGCAAAACTTCCATTATATTCAGGTACAATCCAAAAAAACTTATCCGAACCAATAATGTATGTTTCAATAAATTGTTCAAACAGATGTCTTCTTTTTCCATATACTTCCTCAAATGCAATATCTTTTGGCAATTCTCTAAAATCTGCTAACAAAACCTTTCCTCCTTCATATAACGTACTGACTTTATCATAATAATACTTCGCTACCTTCAACGTATAACTATCATCTCTATTCGTTCCACTTACAATTGTTATATTGGTCATCTTTTTATTTTGTGAATAAATAACTCTAATGGTTGATAATATCTATATTAAATTTGCAGGCAAATTTGCAAAAAATAATCACTATGAAAATAACTTACTTTGGTCATGCTTGTTTTTTAATAGAAGTAAATAAAAAAAAACTGCTCTTTGACCCATTTATCTCTCCCAATCCACTAGCCAAGCATATTGATGTCAATACTATCTTTGCTGATTACTTATTACTCAGCCACGCCCACGAAGATCATATTTTTGACACCATTAGCATTGCAAAAAGAACCAAGGCTACAATCATTAGTAACTGGGAAATATGCATGTGGGCAAATAAAAATGGCATCTCTAACTTCCATCCAATGAATATCGGCGGAAAAATTAAACTTGACTTTGGTAATATCAAAATCGTCCATGCGATCCATAGCAGCAGTTTTCCTGATGGAACCTATGGCGGCAATCCAATGGGTTTTGTTGTAGAAACTTCCGACAAAAATTTTTATTACGCTGGAGATACAGCACTTACATTAGATATGAAACTTATCGGCGACCACCGACAAGTGGACTTCTCTTTTTTACCCATTGGCGATAACTTCACAATGAGTGTAGATAATGCCATCATTGCTACAGAATTTCTGAGATGCAAACGGGTAATAGGTATGCATTACAATACCTTTGACCTGATTAAAATCAATGAACAAGAGGCTATAGAAAAATTTCAAGGAACAGGCAAAGAACTCATTCTTATTCCTATCGGACAATCTATTGAACTTTAATTTATGGGAAAAATCATTGCTATTGCCAATCAAAAAGGGGGTGTAGGAAAAACCACCACTGCTATCAACTTAGCTGCTTCGCTTGCAGTACTGGAATATAAAACACTATTAATAGATGCCGATTCCCAAGCCAATGCTACCTCTGGCGTAGGCATAGATCCTCACTCTATAAGTGCAGGACTCTACGAATGTATCATTCAAAGCAAACATCCAAAAGACGTGATATTGCCTACCGAAACACCACATCTATATCTACTCCCCACCAATACCGACCTTATAGGCATTGAAATAGAACTTGTCAACCTTAGTGGCAGAGAATTCATGATGAAAAAAGCACTCAACAAAATTAAAGACGACTATGACTTTCTCATTATTGATTGTACTCCCTCTTTGGGATTAAGTGTCATCAATGCACTATGTGCAGCAGATAGCGTTCTCATTCCCGTTCAGTGCGAATATTTTGCTTTAGAAGGCATGGGGAAATTATTACAAACAATTAAAATTGTTCAAACCCACCTCAATACCGAATTAGAAATAGAGGGGGTCTTACTCACTATGTACGACTCTCGAACACGTCTTGCCAATCAGGTAGTAGAAGATGTAAAAACGCACTTTCAAAATATGGTATTCAATACTATTATTCAAAGAAATACTAAATTAGCTGAAGCGCCTAGCTTTGGCAAAACAGTTATCATGCACGATGTTACAGGAAAAGGCACCATCAACTATCTCAACCTCGCAAGAGAAATTCTTCAAAGGAACAAGCTTACTAGAATTTCTGATATTCAAAGACAAATTAAAATTGATGAAGAATAATTCCAACAAGCAAATCCCAAAATATAACCTGATACAAAATACATAATAAATATGAGTAATTCTAAAAAAAACGCCTTGGGCAGGGGATTGAGTGCCCTCTTAGAAAATGCAAAAACGGACATCACTACAAGAA
>DAHXOV010000251.1 GCA_027364695.1 bacterium | reverse complement strand
AAGATAGATAGTACCGCAAAAATGGAAGGGGTAGAAAAAGCAGATTGGAATAAAGAAAGTAAATTATTAGCACTAAAGTTTAATTCAACCAAAGTATCTTTAGATGACATATTGAAAAATATAGCAATGGCAGGCTTTGACAATGAAAGATATTTTGGGGATGATTATGCTTATGAAAAACTTCCTGATAATTGTAAATACGAAAGGAGAGAAAATTAAAGTGTATTCTTGCGTCTAATCTGTGTGAGATGAAGGATAGAAGTGAAATTGAAGTTTATAAAACAGGCTCATAGTAGTTAAATTTTTCTGCAAGGTCAGCCTTAAATTTATTTAATTTACGGCAAAATATTTATTATGTTGCAAATTCAGTTGATTATTGAAGATAAAGAAAGGGTCTTGCGAGGGCTGAAAAAGAAAAGACTAAAAGATGCTGAAAAATATATTCAGGAAATAATTGAATTGGATCAAAAGAGAAAACAACTCATTACTCAATCCAATGAAATTAAAAATAATATCAATGTATTATCAAAGCAAATAGGGGATTTGTTTAAGTCGGAAAAAAAAGAGGAGGCAGAAAAATTAAAACCAACATCTATAGAGTTGAAGGGAAGAGAGGCGCAAATAGATACAGAACTGAAGCATATTGAGACAGCATTGCACAACACATTAGTATTATTACCCAACCTACCACATTCGTCCGTACCCGACGGAGCGTGTGCCGAAGAAAATGAAATAGTTTTTCAATATGGAAACATTCCTGTACTTTCATCAGACGCCTTGTGTCATTGGGATTTGGCTGACAAGTATGGAATTATTAATTTTGAATTAGGCGTGAAACTTACAGGAGCGGGCTTCCCTGTATATAGGGGAAAAGGGGCTAAATTACAAAGAGCATTGATTAACTTCTTCCTTGATGAAGCATTAAAAAATGATTATATAGAAATAGAGCCTCCTGTTTTGGTGAATGAAGATAGTGGCTTTGGTACAGGACAATTGCCCGACAAAGATGGACAAATGTATTATGTGGAAAAAGATCAGTTGTATCTGATACCTACCGCAGAAGTGCCGATTACAAACATATACAGAGATGTTATACTGAAAGAAAATGAATTACCTGTAAAAAATTGTGGCTATACACTTTGTTTCAGAAGAGAAGCAGGTAGTTATGGTAAAGAGGTAAGAGGATTGAATCGTCTGCATCAATTTGATAAAGTAGAAATTGTTCAAATAGTACGCCCTGAAGAATCGTATGAAGTAATAGAAGAGATGAGAGAATATGTAGCCAGTTTATTGAAAATGTTAGAATTGCCATTTAGAACAGTAAAATTGTGTGGAGGAGATATGAGTTTTGCATCGGCATTGACATACGATATGGAAGTGTATAGCGCTGCTCAGAAGAGATGGTTGGAAGTAAGCTCAGTATCTAATTTTGAAACCTTTCAAACCAATAGATTAAAATGCAGATTTAAAGATAAAAATGGAAAAACACTTTTGACGCATAGTCTGAATGGGAGCGCATTGGCTTTGCCAAGGATAGTAGCCGCTTTGTTAGAAAACAATCAAGCAGAAAGAGGAATAAAAATTCCACCTGTATTAGTACCTTATACAGGTTTTGAGTGGATAGATTAATTTACAAAATCCTATAAAGCACAGGATTAGAAGGGCTAGCATCGTTTTCTACAGGAGCTATCTGAAGATTAAGGAAATACCATCCATCAAGAATTTGATTGGAGACGAAAATGAGCTCTGTGATGGTCTTTAATGAGAATGATTCTTGAGGATAGTTCCAAAATGTTTTGTGGGCTTCAAGTCGGCCCTTGTCTCTTTCTTTGTCTATGCTAGGTGTGTCTATAAGAAGATGTTGTATATTTTTTTCCAGAAGGTATTCAACGGCATTTTTAGTGAGATAAGTAGGATTGGTGTTAGAATAGTTATAAAATAACTTTCTTTCGTCATTAGGAATGGTACGGATGATAAGTGCATCTATATTGCTATCTTGTTGTAAGTGAGGAATAAGTGCGTTTTTGGATATTACAGCATCTTTGTTTTCAAGATATTCAGGTAAAACAGAGATGAGTTTGGCTTTGAAGAAATAATTACGAAGTGTTTTAAATACAGAAATTGTCTCTGAAGTAATATGTCCTATACATTCGGTATGAGTACAATGAGCATGAGGGTTGAAGTGAATGTTATTAAAATTGACCGGGGCTCCTTTTTTTACTGAGCCAAGCCAATCACCTGATACAACGGGTTCAATTTTTGGATGGTCTAAGTACCACGCTTGTATGCCCTTTTGATCTTGTATAGAAATGGCAATACTAAAAGGATAAGATAAATCTACTTTGTAATTTTCACCTTTATGGGATATGGTTGCTATCATAAATTTTTTTTGGAAGTATTTATAGTTTGTCTATGACTTTTTCCAATTGCATGCCACGGGATCCTTTAATGAGAATGAGTTTGGCAAATAGGCTAATATCCTGTTTATTGAGTGCAGTTATGAATTCGTCAACAGAGATGAATTTTTTAACGTTGTCAGGAAGTCCTGTTTTTTTTAGTGCTTTATCAAATTCACTTCCTATGAGAAATACTTGTCCTTCTTGAAAGTGGTTTTTTATCCAATGAATGATTTCAATGTGTTCTTTTTCAGAATGTTCACCGAGTTCAAACATATCGCCTAAGATCATTACTTTTCTGTCTTCTTTGAAATTAGGATTATCTATAATTTGGTTGTTATATCTGTACTCTTCTTCACATATATTTTTTTGTTTGAAAAATTCCAGTGCTGCTAGCATACTGGTTGGATTGGCATTGTATGCATCCAGGATGATTTTGTTTTTATTTTTGCGCAAAAATTGCATTCTGTTTTTATTGGGAATGTATTGGGATATAGCAGTATTGATAAGAGTTTCAGCTAATTCAAAATAATGACCTACCGTGATAGCACAGAGTGCATTGATAAAATTGTGATAAGCCATTAAGTGCGTTTTTATTTCAGGGATATTTTGAAATGTTTGATCATTAAAAGAATTTCCGCTTTCTTTTTTGAACCACTTCAATCTTACAAAAATATCTTCTGCGTTGTCTATGTATTGACCAACCATCAGTTCCTCAGAGGAGGATAAAGGGATTATTTTTGATACATCGGAGTAAATTATAAATTGTTCGGGATTTTTCAATATTTCAGGGATATCAATGGAGGCTTGAATAGTATGGAGGATATTGATGAGATCTATATTGTCGATAGGTAAGAATATTTTTCCGTTGGTATGGAGAAGGTGTTCGTATAGTTCGCCATTGGTTTTTTTAATGGTTTCAATATCTCCAAATCCTTCCAAGTGTTCTTTCCCTATACTAGTGATGACTCCAAAATTAGCTTGCGCAATGTGGCAGAGCGTTTTGATTTCTCCGGGATGATTGGCACCCATTTCAATGACAGCGATTTGATGAGAGGACTTGAGTTGAAGTAGAGTGAGCGGTACTCCTA
>DAHXOV010000089.1 GCA_027364695.1 bacterium | reverse complement strand
ACTCTATGAAGATATTATCATACCTTCCATGCGAAAAAATTACCAGGCTACACTATTAGCTTATGAACAAAATACTGAAGAACTGTTTATGGTCTTGGATGCATGGCAAAATCTTAAAATAGCTCAATTAGGACAGCTCGATTTATTAAATGAACTGCTTCAACTTCAGGTTCAATACGAAAAACAACTAGAAATAAAATAAATAAAATCAAATCTAAAAACAATGAGCAAGAATAGCTCAGGTAAATCAGTAAGCAAAGAATGAAAAATGAAATTAAAAAGTAAAATAATATTGCTGTCTTTTTGCACATTGGTTTTTGCCTGCAATAATGGTAAAAAATCAGGTAAAGCGCATGTAGGACATTCCGCTAAGCAGCAGAAAATACAGAAAATATATACCTGCTCTATGCACCCGGAAATAATCAAAAATGAACCCGGACAATGTCCTATTTGCGGAATGAACCTGGTAGAAAAAAAATCCGATGGTAGAAAAGAGAACAAACAAGATATAGAATTTTTGTTAAAACCTACCAACCAATATGTCATCAGCCGGGTGAATACAATCAACCCAGTGGAAAAAGATTTGCCTGTAAGTGTTTTTGCTGTGGGATACATTACTTATGATACGAGGCAAATCAATACAGTATCTGCAAGAGTTTCCGGCAGAATTGAAAAACTTTATGTAAAATACAGGTATCAGCCTATAAGTAAAGGGCAAAAGCTAATGGATATTTATAGTGAGGATTTAGAGACAGAGCAGCAGAATTTACTTTTTCTTTTAAAGAACGATTCGGAAAATCTTTTCCTGATAAAGTCTTCAGAACAAAAATTATCCTTGCTTGGATTATCGCCACAGCAAATTGAGCAGGTAAAAACATCGGGACAATTATTTTATACCATAACCATTTACAGCCCTTATACCGGCCACCTGCATGATTTAATATCTGTGGGAAACAATAGCGAAATGGGAAGCGAAAGTACGGTTTCCTCTACTAATCAGGAACTACAGATAAGAGAAGGTATGTATGTATCCAAAGGACAAACTGTTTTTAATATCTACGATACGCAGAAAATATGGGCATTGCTGAACATATATCCAGATAATCAAAGTCTCATCAAAACAGGTCAACGGGTGAGCTTGGAGATTGACGGATTAAATGACCGCGATATAAAAGCCACTATAGATTTCATTGAGCCAATTATCAGGGACAATCAAAAAAATATAAGCGTAAGAATTTTCCTGAATAATCCATCCAATGAAATAAAAATAGGGACAATTGTAAAAGCAAAATTAGATGAGAAGAAGCGGAAAGGATTATTTGTCCCATCTACTGCAATTGTAAGTTTGGGATTGAACAGTGTCGTTTTCGTAAAACAGGATGGCATATTCAAAGCAAAAAAAGTACAGGGGGGTGTTTCTTCAGGCGGCTGGGTTGAAATTATTTCTGGAATCAGCAAGGAAGATACCATCGCGCAGAACGGACAATTATTGATAGACAGCGAAAGTTTTATTAAAACAGAAAATAAATAAAATGCCAAAAAAAACAATCAATATTCTATTACTTGTTTTCTTCATTTCCTGCGGGAAAAAGGAAGAAAAAACAGTGAATAGCGATGTGTATTATACCTGTTCAATGGATCCACAGATAATAGAATCAAAACCCGGTAAGTGTCCTATTTGCAAAATGCCGCTGGCGGAGGTAAAAAAAACTCAACAGAAAAACAAGAATGAGCTCCAGTTCAGCGAACAGCAGATTCAATTAGGCAATATCACTACCGATTCACTCAAAGAACATTTACTTGGAGAGGATATTTTGCTAACGGGAATCATTGAGGCTAATCAAAATACGCTTGCAAGTATCAGTGCAAGAGTGATGGGCAGAATAGAGAAATTGTATTTTAAAGCCATCGGAGATGTTATTTCAAAAGGACAACCATTGTACGAGATATATAGTGAAGATTTGAATACAATCATCAGGGAAATGCTTCTTGCCGCTGAAAAAAAGAAATCATTAAAAAGCATTGAAATCGATTATGATAAAATTTTGCAAAGTGCCCGAAACAAATTACTCTTATATGGGCTTACTGAAGAGCAGATAAAGCAAATGGAAGATGAAAAGATTCAGCCTTATACAGTAAAAATTCTTAGTAAGATAGATGGGATTATTTATTCTGTTGATACCAAGGAGGGGAATTATGTAATAGAAGGAGAAGATGTATTTCATTTAGCTGATTTTTCAACGGTTTGGGTGGAGGCGCAAGTATATTCAGATTATATAAGTAAAATGAAAGAGGGAATGGAAGCAAAAGTAGTGTTACCTGCTTTTACTGGAAAAGAATTTGTTGGAAAACTATCTTTCGTCAATCCTGAACTTAATTCATCTTCAAAGATCAATATCGTTCGGGTAGAAATTCCGAATAAAAATCTGGAAATTAAACTTGGTATGCAGGCTTATATCAGTTTACTTCTTAACCAGAAAAGAGTTCTTTCATTGCCTACCGATGCTATAATCAACGATGGAAAGGGCGCTACCGTATGGCTGAAAACCGGACATAATACGTTTAAAAGTGTTATGGTTCACACCGGGCTCGAAGCCAATGGATATACGGAAATTCTGCACGGTCTTAATAAAGGAGACATTATAGTTGTTTCAGGGGCTTATTTACTGAACAGTGAATACATTTTTAAGAAAGGAGCTAACCCGATGGAAGGGCACGATATGAGTAAAATGTAAAGATAAATATTCTTAAAATACCTTAACCCCTATAAAATGTGATAAGTTGCTGAAGGTTTTAGTAGTAAAAAAAGAGAATAGAATTATCAAAATTATTATTACATAAGAGAAAGTACTTTTTAATAGTATAATGAAAATATATTCCGTAAATTTCAGCAAGCAAAATAATAATGTCTGAGCCTATTAATATATTAAACCAGCAGAAAACAAAAATATTATCGCTCATCAAGGAAAAAGCAGTATTAAAACAAGATGTTTTTCACAATACTATCAAGTTGTTTGAGCAATTTAAGGAACAAAACAGGAATACTGCCAATGATTTAAAAAGCCAGGTAAGTGTTATAGATAAAAGGATTGGTATTCAATATTCAGACATTAATCAGTTTGCTTTTCAATTAAAGATAGCAGGGGATACTTTAGAATTTTTTATGCACACAAATGTTTTTGAATTAGAAAAATCCTCTCCATTATACAAGTCGCCTTACATAAAACAAAATATCTTGAACGCATATTGTGGTATAATATACGTATATAATTATATGTCCGACTCTTTTAAATACAATAGATTAAATGACATAGGTGTTTTAATGGCAAGAATTTTTATTAATCAGGAGAATCACTTTTTTGTAGAAACGAAACTACCTGTATTAAGCAAGTATAGTAATTTTTCGCTTGACCCAATATCTATAGATGCTATTCAGGAAATCATTAATGAATTGATTATTTATTCTATTCAGTTTGATTTATCTGTTCCTCCATACGATATGGTAAAAGACTTATCTGTGAATGAGATCAATGAACGTACAAGCTGGATAACATTGCGCACAGGTAAGCGTTTGGGTTTTTTTTCAGAGAGTAATAATGAAGATGATATTAGTTTTCAGTTGTAACCATTAAACATTTAAAGATGAATTTTAAAGAAACCAATATCCAAAGCATTGCTCAGCTTATAGGAGCAAGAGTGCTTGGGAATATATCATTGAAAGTAAAAGGTATCAACGAGATACATGGTGTAAGAGAGGGAGACATTGTATTTGTAGATCATCCTAAATATTACGATAAAGCATTGAAATCTGATGCAAGTGCTATTTTAATCAATCAAGAAGTACAATGTCCTGATGGCAAAACTTTACTTATTCATGAAAAACCATTCACTGCCTTTAATCAAATCATAAGGCATTTTCAACCATTGCATTATTCCGTATCAATGATTAGTAATACTGCTAAAATTGCTAAGAATACTGTTATATTTCCAAACGTGTATATTGGTAATAATGTGGTGATAGGCGCTCATTCAGTCTTGTATCCTAATACGGTGATATATGATAACTGTGAGATAGGCGAACATGTAATTATTCATGCCAATTGTACAATAGGGGCTGATGCTTTTTATTACAAAAAGTATGAAGATAGTTTTGAACTACTTCAAACATGTGGAAATGTGGTGATAGAAAATTTTGCTCATATTGGGGCAAATTGTACTATTGATAAGGGAGTTACATCTTCTACGGTGATTGGGGCTCATTCAAAGTTAGATAATCATATACATGTGGGACATGATACAAAAATTGGCAAAAGGTGCTTGATAGCTGCCCATACAGGGATTGCAGGTGCCACAACAATTGGAGACAGAGTAACGATATGGGGGCAGGTAGGCATTTCAAGTGGATTACATATTGGTAAGGATGTGGTCATACTAGCACAATCGGGAGTAGGAGAAAACATTCCTGATGGACAAACATATTTTGGGACACCAGCAGGCCCATCAAAAGAAAAAATGAGAGAAATATTTGCTTTGAAACAGTTGGTCAAATTACTTCACAAATTATATGATTAAAAAAGATAGATATGAAAAAGATAAGTCTGATTTTATCTGGAGGGCTTGCTTTACTTTCGTGTAATAACAATGAAGCGAGTCAAAAAAAGCAGAGAAACAATATCTATCAAAATGTTTCTACTCACTTACAAAAGACAGACACATCAGATATCTCAAAGAAAGATAGCCCTTCTAATAGAAAACAATTTATACTACAAGAAGTACAAAACGATGAACTATTTATAGCCAGTGGAATTGAGCCAGGATGGATATTGAGATTATTTGAAAATAGGTTTTTATTTGTTGGAAATTATGGGAAAGACACCGTTCAGAATCATTTGAACAATGTGAATATAAATAAACTTCCTATTGAATATAAGGACAAAAACATAACATTTAAAATAGAGAAACAATTGTGCATCGCTGCATCGGGAGAAGAAGTTAATTATTCAGTGAAAGTGATATTTCAAAAACGAGTATTGAAGGGATGTGGCAAAGTTTTAAAGTGGTAATATGTTGATTTTTAAGAAAACCAATGAAACTATTGAATTCAGAAGACAACAGATGAATATAAGCATTGGCTTTGTTCCTACCATGGGAGCATTACACGAAGGACACTTAAATTTAGTAAAAATATCTTTGAAAGAGAATGATTTTACTTATGTGAGTATCTTTGTTAACCCATTGCAGTTTAATGATAAGAAAGATTTAGAGAAATACCCAAAAAATACAGATAGAGATATTAAACTTTTAGAGAGCATAGGAACGAATGCCTTATTCTTGCCCTCGTTTGAAGAAGTATATAACAGCAGTGTGCAATATGATGAAATCAATTTAGATGATTGGAATTCTATATTAGAAGGACAAAAGAGACAGGGACACTTTGAAGGCGTGATAAAAGCAGTGAGTATTTTATTTAAGATAATCATGCCGCATAGAGCGTATTTTGGATTAAAGGACTACCAACAAGTAAAGATCATTGAACAACTGGTAATAGACAAAGGATACCCAATAGAAATTGTGAGCTGCTCTACTGTCAGAGAGCAAGATGGATTAGCAATGAGTTCTAGAAATGCAGTTTTGTCGCCTGATGCGAAAAAATCAGCCCCTAAAATTTATCAATGGTTATTGAAAGCCAAGAAGATGTACCATAGTGGAAGGAGTGTAGAGGAGATAAAGGCAACTATCATTAGAGAGATTAATGACGAAAAACACTTTCAATTAGATTATTTTGAAATAAGAGATGCCCATGATTTGTCTGAAATAAAAAGCAGGGAGCAAAAAACTGTTGCACTGATAGCTGTCTTTTTAGATGGGATACGTTTGATAGACAACATCGAATTGACATAAAGTAGAAATTAATTTTGGAGAAAATGCTGTGATCCTTTGTTTTCAAAAGAGAAATGACTGTCATCTATAATTATTATCTACTCACTTCCCTCTTTTTGAAAAAGGGCTTTTAATTCAGTAGCTTCCTCTGGTTTCATTCGTCCGCTGAGAACAAGCGAGAGTTGTCTGCGGCGGAGTGCTG
>DAHXOV010000212.1 GCA_027364695.1 bacterium | reverse complement strand
CACATGCTCTGTCGTTGGACGCTTTATTAAAGGCTATAATAATGTCTTTCACCATCTGGGTAGTATAAGAGTTGTACTGTTTTGGATTATTCAGCATGATCCATGTGGAATGTAATCCTTCTATGTTCTTTCCTTTTAAGCTATAACAGGGTCTTTTTTCATAGATCAAATTTTCTGAAAATTCATATTTTTCAATCAAGTCGTGGTTTTTCATATATGTTTTTTTTAAGATTGTATGACTTATTATTTATGGTTTAAGAATGATTCTTTTTTTATACTTATGCTGTATTGAATTTTGAAAAACCTCATTGATATGTTCCAGTGAATGTTCTTCTATGAAAGGGTCAACGAATATTTTACCATCGGTAATATGTTTTACTATTTCAGGATATAATTCGGGTTTGCATCCCCACGTGCCTACTAATGTGGCATCAAAAGCCATCAGATGGCTTAATCTTACGTTGACTTTATCCATAGTAAATCCTACGACTGATAAAACAGATGCATAGGTTAATAAATTAAAAGCCGTTTCCTGTCCTGTTGCAGTACCTGACATTTCATAGATTTTCCACATATAAGGAGAACAGTTGAAGTTTTTTGCTATCTCTTTTACTTTGTGTTTGATACTTTTTATATCAGTGTCTTTAATATTAAGCACTTCATCTGCTCCTGCTATTTTAGAGGTTTCTAATTTTTCGTTATTCACATCTATTGCTAATACTTTTGCTCCAAATAGTTTTGCTATCTGAATACCATAAGTGCCAATGCCGCCTGCCCCAATAATGATGGCAAAGTCATTGGCTTTAATATCTGACTTTTTCATCACCTGATAAGGCGTAGATACTGCATCGGCGATGACAGAAAGTTGTGAGAGTGAATACTTTTGAAGCGTTTCTTTAGGTACTTCACACAGGAATTGAGATGGTACAACAACATGTGATGCAAAACCACCATCAAAATCATTCCCTGGCATCAATTGATTTTGACAGATATTTGAACGACCATTTTTGCATAATTCGCAATTGCCGCAAGGTAAAACAGCAGGAATAATCACCTTTTTATTGATCCATTTTTGATATCCTCTTACCACTGTGCCACTGATTTCATGCCCTAGTGTAAGGGGCAATTCTTTTCTGGTTTTTATTCCATTGTACCAAAATCCAATATCGGTATGACATACACCACACCCTGCCACTTCTACCAATACTTCATTATTCTTTAAAGGTGGTATTGTTTCTTCTACTTTGTAAAAGTTTCCTTTGACCTCATTAAACTTCCATTTAATTAATTTATTCATCATTCAATTTTTTATATTAGTTCAAATAAGATTGCTGTGCCTTGTCCTCCGCCAATGCAAGCAGAGGCAATGCCATATTTTACTTTTTTTTGCTTCATAGCACGTGCCAGTGTTAATGATATTCTAATGCCTGTTGCACCTAATGGATGACCAATGGCTGTTGCTCCTCCATGGACATTGAGTTTATCCAAATCTATTTCTAATTCTTTTGTGCAAGCAAGAGTTTGAGCGGCAAAGGCTTCATTGATTTCAATTAATCCTATTTGATTCATTTTTAGACCTGTGATTTCCAAAAGCAATCGGATAGCTGGTACTGGTCCTATTCCCATATATTTTGGTTCTACGCCTGCGGTAGCGGCGGCGACTATTTTGACTAATGGCTTTAGTTGCTGAGTTTGTATTGCGTGTTTTGAAGATATGATGACTGCTGCTGCTCCATCTACCATACCACTGGAATTACCGGCTGTTTGTATTCCGTCTTCATAAAAGACAGGAGGTAATTTTGATAGTTTATCTAATGAGGTGTCTTTCACATTTTCATCCGTAGTAAAAGGTTCTTTTTCTTTTGCTATTTTTATTTTTCTTGATTTTAGATCAGGGCTTTCTATATTGCAGGAGACAATTGGTTCTATTTCATTGTCAAAAAATTTTTCTTTTTGTGCTTTGATGGTTTTTTGAAATGAGCTTAAGGCAAATTCATCTGCTTCTTTGCGTGTAATTTTATATTTTTTTGCCAGATTCTCAGCTGTTTGTCCCATAGAAAACCCCGCTGCTGTGTCTATTAATGATTCCCATAACATATCTATAAAATTAGATTTTCCTAAAGGGTAACCTAACCTGTTGCCAAATGAGGAAGTGGGCATTTGCGACATACTTTCAGTTCCGCAACACAATATATTTCCTGCTTTTCCCAACATGATTTGTTCAGCTGCCGTGATAATGGTTTCTAATCCGGACCCACATATTTTCTGAACCATAAGAGCTGGTACTGTTAAAGGAATAGCTGAGTACAAAGCAATGTGACGAGGTAAAAAGTAAGCATCGGCGGATGCTTGTCCTATATTTGCTGTTATTACCTGATGTATTTCGGTAGTATGTATTCTCGTTTTTTTCAGTGCTGCTCTGGAAGCAATAATGCCCATATCTGTGGGAGATAAATTGGAGAGTGTGCCACAAAGTTTTCCAAAGGCTGTTCTTTTTCCATTTACTAAATAAATGTCGTCAAAAAGAATACCTATGCCTTTTTTTATATCATAAAAACTTCTCATAAATGCATTGTTTTAGCTTGTTGTTCGGGTTTAAAATCTTTTGCTGTCAAGGCGGCTCCTAATGCTACTATAAACTGAGCATGTTCCAGTGTGTGTATTTTTGTTTTTAATGTATTTTGAAGTATTTCTTTAAAGTAGGGGTGAAAGGCGGCAATTCCTCCTATCAAAACAACAGGAGAAGTGGGGTCTATTTTCATTTTACTGACTCTGGCTGCTATGGAAAGGTATATTCCTTTGGCAATGTCTTGAATGGGGGTGCCTTCAAAAATCCAATTCATAATCTCGGTTTTGGCAAAAACAGTACAAAAGCTATTCAGTGGCTTGTTATATTCTGAGTGGCGTGCCAATTCATTCATTTCTTTTATATCTAATCCTGCTTTTTCAGCAATTTCGACGATAAAAGAGCCTGTTCCTGCTGCGCATTTATCATTCAGAATAAAATTTTCTACTAATCCGTTTTTATCACATTTTATTATTTTAATATCTTCTCCTCCGATATCAATAATTGTCTTTTCACCCGGGATATAAAAATTTACTGCACGAGCTGCACAATTGATTTCTGTTTTAATTATATCAGAATGTGAAAAATATTTTCGTCCATAGCCGGTGGCACAACTTGTTTTTATATCATATTCTTTTTGAATGGTATCAATAACATGCTGAATAGATATTTTATCTCGGTTGAGTGTTTTCAATATATTTTTGAATAGAATATTATTATGGGGATCGGTTACTATTATTTTGGTATAAGATGACCCAAGGTCTAGTCCTAAATAGGCGGGGACTTTTTTATTGGATACTTTATTTTGCACAGAAGATGATATATGATGATGGGCTAATACCGCAGGGATATTTTTTAATGTTTGTGCTTTGACGATGTTGTAAAACATTTGGTTCATCGGTGTTTTGATATAATGTTTTTTCCCGTATTGTACTATTTTTCCGTTAAAATATTCTATTTCTGTTTCTTTTCCATTGATCATATCTACGGCTAATGATGGAAAATGGTCGCCGGCTTTTTTTAAGTATCTGATACACTTTCGGATAAAATCGTCTTCAAAAAATATTTTTTCAGCAGAAGATACTTCTACTGATTCCTGAATAGTTTGTTCTACCAGTTCTACCATATCAGATTGTTCCATTGCTTCTTTCATGGTCATTCTTGAAATTCCGCATAGGGCACTGAGTGATGCGTTTAATATGGTTT